>JBEIRK010000112.1:0-8345 GCA_040376005.1 Flavobacteriales bacterium | reverse complement strand
AGTCGTTTGCAGGATTACCCGGAATGGTCATGGGCTTGGCCATACCTAGGTTATTTACGAATTGGATGGCCATTCAATTTATCGAAGAGCCAGGGCAAATAGAATTACCCAAGAAACTCCCCAAAGAAAAATACACCAAAAACAGAACTGCCTTTAAACAAATGGCAGTAGAACGATTTGGAGATTGGGGACCTGTATATTTAAACCTATATTATTGGTTCTGGGGCTTGTAAAACCAAGCTAATAGGGAATTATCATAACATCTGTTATGAGCATATAATAGCGGTTTTGAGAATCCCTTATTTCATAGGCATTCTGGCGCTTGTATTGCCCATTATACATGATGTTTTTATCTGTACTCTTAAATGCATGTGACAATACTTGTTGCATATTCCCATTTTCGGATCTCAGAAACAACTTTATATTCATTTCCATCCAAACCTCCCCTGCCCATTGATAGCGAATAGGATAAATGCTCATGAAGAACTTCTCATCCCCATGTCTGCCTA
The DNA here is from genome assembly GCA_040376005.1 of Flavobacteriales bacterium. Classification (GTDB taxonomy): domain Bacteria; phylum Bacteroidota; class Bacteroidia; order NS11-12g; family UBA955; genus JAGXTF01. The sequence goes on along the minus strand of JBEIRK010000112.1, from coordinate 7,836 downwards.
CTGCCCGCAGTGCAGTAGGTTCTGCTGTTAGGCCTTGAAAGTAAATGTCTTTTTGGATTTTATTCCTGCCTTTTTTCGAAATACTTGTGGCATTCCATGCGGAAAACCCACCAATGAGTAAAGTGTAATTATCCTTACGCCAGTAAGGTCTTACTGCATGCACCGCAGTATCCGGCGTATATCTAAGTTTCCCAGCCCAGCGCCGAATTCCGTATTTGTCTTGTAGTTTGGATCCAGCATCATATGTTCCTTTTACCCAACGCGTCATTGTGGCAAAATCATATTCACGATTTGCACTATCGAAAATCAAGAATTTGAATGCTGAAAACTCAGCCGTATCATTAAAAACAGGTACATAATAAAACCGCACCCAAAGGGCATTCCCATTTACTGAGTCTAAAAAAAACGAAGGCGACTCTAGTTGAAAGCGATGTTCAATTTTGAATGGTTTGTCGCGTTTGATTTTATAGCCGTTCCATTCCAATTCAGAAACCTCAAGTGTTACCAAGTGGTCTGCAGCAAGCCCTGAAAACAGGGTAAAAAGCAATATTGAGAATATTGACTTCATGCTTGGGCTCTAATCATGGATGGCCTAAATTAATTGCGATTTAAGAAGAACTTTCGTCCGGGAGTATAGGGAACCTGATTTGCATCCAACAAGGCTTGCAATTCAGTATATAGCTGATCCAATTTCTGCGCTTCTAATGTCCATGCATCAAAGGCAGATTTGGCTTGCTTGTATGCATCAATATGGGATTGCGTAGGTCCTACTGTGCTAAAGGAAAGTCCATACATCGATGTTTCAATTAAACCATAGATACCGGGTGCAGTTTCAAACTCGTGAGAAGCGAGAATATTATCCCCATTGAGCTGCATATTGAGTCGGTTCCACAATGCTTGAAGTTCTTTAGTTTTTGCAGCAAAATCTGAATCCATACCCGCATACGAAATGGCTTTCTTTACGGTATTTAAGTCTTGACTCAAGCCAGCCATATATTGACCTGCTGCAGCAACATTGCGGCGCAGTTCTGTAAAACCCTCAATAATGGCAACCCTTTGCTCTCCTTGAATGCCTTCAATAGTAGGCTTATATAGGAAATCACAGGTAATTTCCGCGGTATTTCCCAAAGGTGTGATTTGGCCGTCTTTTACAAGTTGCATTGAAATCTGGTATGTGCCAGGGGCAACAAATGGGCCAAAATCAGGGTCAGTATACGGATTGCTTAAATCAGGTTCACCAAAAGTCAATGGATTTGAACTGGAATACCTCAAATCCCAAACAATGGATCGCATGCCAGAGTTGGCAGAAGCCCTTAACCTTCTCACCTCTTGTCCTGAATCGTTACGTATAATGAAGAGCAAAAATGCTTTTTCTTCTAGGGCTTCCAAGCGTATAGAATCATTCGTAGGATATAGATTTCCTTTACCTTTAGATGCTTCATCCTTTTCTTTTTCTTGACGAAGTTCCTTTATCGTTTTATTATCATTCTTCAAATGATACCAGATTACCGCACCCACAGGAGGATTTGGGGCATTAAAATAAGTAGCACCTTTAAAGGATTTATCTCTGCCTCCAATCGGGTTTTTTGGAATAAATATTTTGGCTTCTTTTACGGGGAATAAATACGCTTCTTTATCCAAATTGGATTTGGTAATATTCCTCAAGGGGGCATAGTTGTCCAAAATAGCAAAGCCTCTACCAAAGGTTGCGAGAATGAGGTCATTCTCTCTTTTTTGAATTACAATATCCTTAATCGGCACAGGAGGCAACCCTGCATTCCATTGGGTCCATTTTTTACCCCCACTATTCGAAACAAACAGTCCGAATTCAGTGCCTACAAACAAGAGATTTTTATCTATAAAATCTTCGTTAAATGCTTTAATACTTCCGTTTTTAGGCAAGTTATTACTGATGCTCACCCAAGTAGCACCTGCATCTGAAGTTTTAAAAATATAGGGTTTAAAATCACCACTTCTATGGTTGTCAAAAGTCACATAAAACGTATTCTTTTCAAATTGGCTGGCAAACACACTGGTAACTAAGGTAAGATCAGGAATACCCGGAAACTTGCTAAACTTCGTCCAAGTCTTACCACCATCATCAGTTATATGAACCAAACCATCATCTGTGCCAGCAATTAAAACATCCGGGCTTATGGCGCTTTCCGCGAGATAGGTAATATTACCGTAGATGCTTACACTTTGATTCTTTGCAACAGCATCCATACTCCAGGTGCGTCCCATTTCAGGCAATTTATTTCGGTCTATACCGCGGGTTAGATCATCAGAAATTGGCACCCATGAATTCCCTCTATCATTGCTGCGGTAAATTCTATTGGCTGCAAAATACAAACGTGAAGACTCATGCTGGCTTACAACCAATGGAGCATCCCAGTTCCATCTCAAGGGCTTATCGTCAGGTCCTGCAATGGGTTTTATATCCAGTTGTTCTCCCGTGCGTCTGTCAAAACGGATCAATCCGCCATACTGCCATTGGCTGTAGACAATATTTGGATCTGATGGATCTACTTGCGATTTGAATCCATCGCCACCTACGGTGATAAACCAATCGCTATTCGGTATCCCATTGGCACTTCCATTCTGGCTAGGTCCACCTATCGTATTATTATCTTGAGTTCCGCCATAAACATTGTAAAAAGGCAATGCATTGTCTGCTGCCACTCTGTAAAATTGAGTAATGGGCAAGTTCTCTTTAAAATGCCATGCAGCACCATTGTCCCAAGTCTCATACAATCCACCGTCGCATCCCACAAGGAAGTGTCGGGTATCCTTGGGGTCAATCCAAATCGCATGATTATCGACATGTTTCCATTGCTCACCCACTGAAGAGACAGTAGCACCGCCGTCTTTGCTCCATTTCAGCCAAGTATCCATAATAAACACCCTATCTGCATCAATTGGGTCTGCCTTTAGTTCTTGATAGTAATTGCCCGCTGTAAAGAATCCATTCTTTTTAACCCAGCTTTCACCTCTATCTTCACTTACATATAAGCCCCCCTTCCCATCTTGCGCTTCCACCATGGCGTACACCCGATTGACCATGGCAGGGCTAATTGCCAGTGCAATTCGACCCAAATCACCGCCTGGAATACCACTGTGAATTTTCTTCCACGTTTTGCCGCCATCTACACTCTTATAAATAGCACTTTCTGGTCCTCCACCTATGTAGGTCCATTCCCTGCGACGTCTTTGATGAAAAGCAGCATATACAATATCAGGATTGCTTGGATCTAAATGAACTTCATTGCAACCCGTATTTTCACTTACAAATTGAATGCGATTCCAAGTCTTACCTCCATCTTCGGTTTTATACAATCCTCTTTCTCCGCCTTCCTTCCATACAGGACCATAGGCTGCAGCATAGGCCACATTCCCATTTCGAGGATCCACCTGTATCATACCAATATGCTCGGATAATTTCAACCCAACATTGGTAAAAGATTTACCCCCATCTAGACTCTTATACACCCCATTGCCATAGCTGACACTGCGCTGGTTGTTGTTTTCTCCTGTTCCCACCCAAACTACGTTAGGATCATTAGGATCTAAAGTAATACAACCGATACTTGTGGTGCCGTAATTGTCAAAAATGGGCTGAAAGGTTGTTCCTGCGTTGTTTGTCTTAAAAATACCACCTGCAGCAGACGCAATGTACCATTCACTTTTGTCATGTGGATTTACCACAATATCTGAAATCCTTCCACTGGTAGTTGCAGGTCCTATATTTCTGAAGGACATGGTATTCAGTAAAGACGCAGGAATACTATCCAATTGAGCAGATGCCACTGAGATACATCCACCTAAAAACATCAATATTGCAAATTTCTTCATCGGGACTGCGAATATAAGACGTGCGATTGGCACTCTTATTGGACTTCAACAAAAACGCGTGTTTGCAAGTAAGAAATTATCTACCCGTCTCAGCTAAATACTGCTCAAGCTTAAGCGCTACTGCCTTCCAGCCAAATTTTGAGTGAATAATATCAGAGCCAGAATTAGAGACTTTCCTCCTAAGTTCTTCATTATGAAGCAATTGTATCACTGTATTTGCAAACCTCACAGGACCGTTAGCCAAAATAGCACCTTGACCACTTTCCAATTCCAAGCCTTTAAAACCAATTTCGGTACACACAACAGGTGTACCCACTGCAATAGCCTCTAGTACTTTGTTTTGGGTTCCAGCACCAAAGCGCAATGGAGCAACCACCACTTCTGCTTTTGCATACTCCAAACTAATGTCTTCTACAAAGCCTGTTATGTGAATGGTATCAGAAGCTAGATTTTTTACATGGGTTACAGGCCGCTGACCTGCAATTACAAATTGGGCCGAGGGAACCTCTTTAAGTATGATAGGCCAGATCTCTTCCACAAAATAACAGACGGCATCAATATTGGGTTCATAATCCATATTCCCCGTAAATAAAACGCGCCCGCGAGTTGGGATAATTCCTGGTTTTTTACAGAACAAATCTGTATCAACACCATTAGGAAGTATAGAAATCGTAGCTTTTGAGTTTTCTTGGAGGTATTTCAAATCTTCAGCACTGCATACCAAATTCAATGGAAAAGTAGGTAACACGCGCTTTTCGTATTCCAGCAATCGTTTATATTCAGTGTAGGCAAAAAATTGTTGAATCTTGTTACGGGCGTTTTCACTTCTTCTTTTCCAATACAAGCTAAATGCATCCGGAAGATCTAAAATTACATTGAACTTTTCATTATCATTTAGAAACTGCGACATGCGCAAGTGCTGCACATGTATCGCATTGTAATTTTCACGCGCTATTTTCTCTTGCAGATGTTTTTTTAGCCTATTGGATTTAAAGTAAGAAACTTGAAGTGGTTTGCGCCCAAACACAGCCAGTAGCGTATTGATATAAGAACGAATCTTAGAAATTTTAAAAAACTCAACATTATCAAAAATAGCTTCCAATGGTTCTTGATAACTTAAGTCTGTTTCTGATTCTGCCACCGCAATCAAATGCAACTCATGCTTGCCTTGCAACTGCTTTGCCAGGTTATAAATTTTAAGCTTATCGCCCCGGAAAGGAGGATACGGGACCCTGTTGGCCACGAACAATATTTTCATTTTACTGGACATTTTCGATTTGTTGCAAAACGGCTTCGCGAAAATAGTGTAGATTTGTTGCCTTCTAACATGTTTGAGCCCAGTAAAAGAATCGGGGAAATAACGGAGTCAGAAACACTGGCCATGACCAAGAAGGCCAGAGAGCTCCGTGAAAGTGGAAAAGACATCATCAGCCTAACCATAGGTGAGCCTGACTTCGACACCCCAATGCATATTTGTGATGCGGCTTACCAAGCCATGAAAGAGGGTCACACCCATTATCCTCCTGTTCTTGGTGTGCTAGCTTTTCGCGAAGCAGTCTGCAGAAAATTGCAGCGTGAAAATGGCTTAAGCTACACGCCCGATCAAGTTATCGTGAGTAATGGTGCGAAACATAGCATCATTAACGCAGTACTTAGTATTATTAATCCAGGAGATGAGGTACTCATCCCAGAGCCCTATTGGGTAAGCTATCCAACGATGGTGGATTATGCAGGTGGCACTTGTGTGTATATACCTAGCTCCATAGAAAATGGCCTTAAACCCAAAGCGGCAGACATAGAAAAGGCAATCACAGATAAGACAAAACTTCTCATTTTTTCATCCCCTACAAATCCTAGTGGTGCCGTTTGGTCTAAAGAAGAATTGGAGTCTATAGCAGAAGTATTGCGTAGACATCCCCAAATATTCATAATTAGTGATGAGATTTATGAACGCATCAATTATGGTATTGGGCACACCAGTATCGCTTCTTTGCCTGGAATGTTTGAACGCACTGCAGTCGTAAATGGTTTGGCTAAAGGATTTGCAATGACAGGTTGGCGTATTGGATATTTGGCAGGTCCCAAGTGGTTGGTTTCAGCATGTGAAAAAATGCAAGGTTTATTTACCAGCGGGGCTAGCAGCGTATCTCAAATGGCAGGAATTGCAGCGCTAGAAGGTGATGAAAAGCCTTTGTTAGAAATGACCCGAATATTTAGAGAAAGGCGCGATTTGACCCTATCTCTGTTAAGCGAAATCCCAGGATTGAAAATGAGTATTCCAGATGGTGCATTTTATGTTTTCCCTGATATCTCTGCTTTTTTAGGTAAACAACACCAAGGCAGGGTAATACAAACTGCCGAAGAATTGTGCTTTTATATGTTGAATGAAGGTGTAGCGGCAGTTTCTGGAACCGCCTTTGGAATGCCCAATCATATTAGAATCAGTTATGCTACAAATGAGGAAAATATTCGTACGGCAGTTCAACGAATGAAATCTGCTTTATTGCAGTTGCAATAAGCGCATTATCTTTGCATAATAATGACCAAAACTGAACTGGAATCTCTTTTTACTGCGTTCCGCGGCTTAAAGGTACTCATCGTTGGTGATGTTATGGTGGACAGCTATATCATCGGCAAGGTTGATCGCATCTCCCCAGAAGCACCTGTTCCTGTTGTTGATGTGCAACAGTTCGACTCTAGATTGGGCGGTGCAGGAAATGTGGCCTTGAATGTTCAAGCCATGGGCGCCGAACCTGTATTGTGCTCTGTTATTGGCAATGATAAAGAAGGAGAAGACCTGATTCAATTGCTAAAAAACAGCAATCTCACTCAGAGAGCTATCCTGAAAAGTGATAAAAGAAAAACTACGACCAAAACCAGAATTATTGGCAATGGTCACCAACTGGCACGCATAGACCATGAAATAACCAGCGCAGTTGATACCCTGGACAGTTTTCTACTTGAACAACATTTTGACCGTGAACTTGAACAAGCTGATGTTGTCATTTTTGAAGATTACAACAAAGGCGTTTTACATGGTGAAAACATAGAAACCCTGCTGAAAAAAGCAATTTCTAAAGGTATCCCAGTTGTCGTAGACCCGAAAAAGGACAACTTCTTCAAATACGCAGGTGCCACCCTATTCAAACCAAATTTAAAGGAACTGAGTGAGGGGCTAAATGAAACCCGCAATTTGAAAGACATAGACAATATGACGGAGGCGGTAAATAAGCTTGACGAGATCATGCATTGTACTATGTATATGGTTACCATGAGTGAAAAAGGTGTGTACATGCGCGCCGACGCTAAAGCCCATCATATTGCAGCGCATATTCGCAACATCGCTGACGTTTCTGGCGCGGGTGACACGGTAATTAGCATTGCCGCCCTATGCGTGGCCTTGAAATGCAACCCTGAATTTATCGCTGAGTTGTCAAATCTTGCTGGTGGTTTGGTTTGTGAGGAAACAGGCGTTGTTCCAGTGAATAAAGAGCAACTCTTGCAAGAAGCTTCCTCTCTGCTCCTCACCTAATATTGTCAAAAACCAGACTTCATTAATATCTAACACATAAAAAAAGCCGCCCAACTAGGCGGCTTTTTTCATAAAGTCTTTTGTTCTTATCGCAATAAGGTTACGGTGCCATCAAACTTATAGAGTTTGCCTTCGAAGCTGATTACCTCGATATGGTAAACATATACCTCCTGCTGGCAGTTGGCTCCATTTGAGGTACCATCCCATCCCTTAGTGATGTCGTCTGTTTCATACAACTTCTCACCCCAACGGTTGTAAATGGTCATGTTCATCGTGCGGTAGTTCTGCGCAGTAATCATGAAGGTGTTGTTGCGGTTTACACCTGCTCCATCTGGTGTAAACACATCCGGGATGAACACAATAATATCTGGTCCTACCAATACATTTCTGCTGAAGGTATTTACACAACCCTTGTCTGAAGTCACTCTCAAGCTAATGGTATAGGTGTTGGT
>JBEIRK010000199.1:0-3254 GCA_040376005.1 Flavobacteriales bacterium | reverse complement strand
GGAATTACGGTTTGCATCCAAGGGCCCCAGCCACAAATGTTGTGTCTGCGGTACCGCACTGTAATGTCTTGAAAAGGGCCTGTTACTTGGTGAACACCAAAGAGAAATTGACTACAGAAATTGAACTGGTGCAAAGAATACATAAGTATTAAAAATCCATATTACGCGATTATAGGAATTTGCACTGACAAAAAAAAGATTAACGCCCGCTGCCAAATAAATCCTCTAGGATTTCTTCGGCTTGATATCCCTCCGCAACTGGTTCATAACAGGTTTGATCTACACAAATGTAAAAGCCGTCGGCTCCCGATTTTTTGTGCTGGAGAAAAGGCGGTTCATGCGTCCCGTTGGCTGATTTTACCACCCAAGAAGGGAGGTTTTTTTCTAATGCACGTAGTGCCTCGCCAGCCTTTTCACCCACAGCCGCGAGTTGAATTAATCCCACAGCCTCCGCCATGGCGCTTTGCGCCCATACTGCATGCCAAACCGGGGAAGTTTTAACTTGGCTGCGCAAACGCGGTAACATTTCTTTGCCTAAGGCAAGCAGGTCCTGACGTTCTGCTAGGATTCCTAGCTTTTGCAAAGACAGCGCCATGATGGCGTTGTCAGAGGGAATGACATCGTCCGTGACTTCGGTTTTGTTTACCATTACATCTGCCGTGGCCGCTGTTTTGAATAAGCCTTTTTCCCTGTCTAAATGGTGTTGGATGAGCTCATCGCTTAATTCAAGGGCAAGGGCAAGCCATTCCCCATTGTGGTCTGCTTCATACAAAGCCAACAATCCTTGTATAAAACAGGCGTAGTCTTCTGCAAATGCTTGCGTGTGACTGCCAGCTATGCGCAACAAGGTGCCATTGCTTCTGAAGTTCGCCGCCATCCAAAGCGCCAGTTCTCGGGCTTCTTGGATATATGCCTGTATATTGAGCTGGGTTCCTGCCAAAGACAAGCCCCGCAATAAAAGGCCATTCCATGCACAAATAGGCTTGTGGTCTAGGTTTGGTCTTGGACGTTGATTTTGCAACTGCAGCATTTTTCCATGCGCACTGCCTAGGATTTGCATGAAACTGTGAATGTCTAGCCCCGTTTTTTCTAACAATTGCAAGGGAGAGAGGGATTTTGATAACACATTGTAGCCATGTTCCCAATTGCCTTCTGGACGTATGTCGTATACCTGCTGAACCAACTTGAACTCTTCAGGATCAAGTATGCCCTTCAATTCTTCTTCTGTGAAAATATAAAATTTGCCCTCAATACCTTCTGAGTCTGCGTCTAATGCGGCACTATATCCACCCCCTGGAGATTTCATCTCACGCTGCAACCATGTAATGCTGTCCTGCACCACCTGCCGGTAGAGCTCCGCTTGGGTTAATGCAAAGGCCCGTGAATACAGACTAATGAGTTGGGCATTGTCGTACAGCATTTTTTCAAAATGGGGCACAGCCCAATACGGATCTACGGTATATCTGTAAAATCCCCCGCGAAGGTGGTCGTAAATGCCGCCATTCGCCATTTTTATAAGGGTGAAGTTTACAAAGTCCTTTACATCAGTATCTCCAGTGGTGAGGTACAGGTCTATGAGCATTTCATATACCGCAGGAAGCGGAAACTTCTGGTTGCGTTTTAATCCACCGTATTGTGGGTCAAAATCTTGGCCAATGGTTTCTATCATGGCCACCAGGTCTTTACGCGTAAATGCCGCACTCGGTGGATACTCTACCAAGTTCATTTCACGCAATCCACCCTCTATTTTTTGAGCATATTCTTCCAGTTTGTTCGGGTCATTTTTCCAAAGCTGTTGCAATTGTTGCAATACATCTATCCAGCGGTCTTTGGGGAAATAGGTGCCTGCAAAAAAAGGCTTTTTGTTGGGTAAGCAAATGGCGTGAAGTGGCCAACCCCCGCGACCGGTCATCATTTGGCAGGCATCCATATACACCCCATCTACATCCAAGCGTTCTTCGCGGTCTACTTTGATGCACACATAATGTTGGTTCATAACCTCCGCTACAGTAGTATCTTCAAAGCTCTCATGCTCCATCACATGGCACCAGTGGCAGGTGGAATACCCAATACTTATAATTACAGGAACATTTCTGTCCTGGGCTTCCTGCCATGCCGCTTTGCCCCAGGGTTGCCAGTTTACAGGATTGTGTGCGTGTTGTAATAAATACGGACTTTTTTCGTCTATCAGTTTGTTGGTATGGAGATGTGTCAAAATGGGTGTAATTTTGGTCCTAAATGTACAAAGGTCGCCACTCTTTTGTTTTTCTGCTCTGTTTTCTCTGTTTTTCGAGCTCGGTAGCACAATTTAGAGATACACTACAGCATCGTGGATTCGGAAGCCAACGCGAAGCGACAGATACTTTGTTCATCCGATTAATGGCTAAAAAAACCGCTGGGATTATGGAGTTTACACCCTCTTTTGACCAATTTTTAGCAGAAACACGAAAAACGGATACCATAACGCCTGATAAAATGGTGGAAGGCTTGTATTTAAATCAATGGGGGAAAACGTCGCGGAGTTTTAACAAGCTGAGAAAAACCCTGAAAAAGGCGGGTTATACTGAGAAGAAGTGCAGTTTTGATACGGTACTCAGTTATAAAAATACAGGCAGCACCGTTACCCGCATCGAAATGTATATCAAGCAAAAAAAGGGCAGGGGCTTTGTAAAGTTTCAACTTTGGAAAATAGAAGACAGCTGGTATTACACCGGTAAGCTAGATTGGGTGGAGGAAAAGCCGATTTCTAAGAAGAAAAAGTAAGCCGCTGCGCTTGTTTCGCATCAGCCAACATTCCGTGTTGGTTTCTAGTGCCCGTGATGGTGTTCGTGTCCGCTTGCTGATGTTGCTGTGAAGGCATGGGCTTCTAATTTCGATGTATTTACCTTCAGCCCTTTTTCTACCAATGTACTGTGCGCATTCATAGGTACGCTTCCGAATTGAAGGGGCTTTTTGCCAGGCAGTGCCCATAGTAGTTCCACATTCTCTATTTGCACGGCATCGCCCAACCCGATTTCCTGCCGCAAACTATTGGCGCCAAATGTGGCTCCTGAGTTGATACAACTGTATACAATCCGTTGGCTTCCATCCCGCATTTTTAAGGTGAGTTTTAGCTTGGAACCATAAGCTGCTTTGTTTCCAGTGCTGGCGTCTACCGACAAACTCACCCATTGCCCAGCAGGTCCCGGATTTTCAAACAAAATATTTTTGGCATTGTCGCCATCATAGGCGCCGCCCATCACACTGTAAATGTC
>JBEIRK010000191.1:0-3557 GCA_040376005.1 Flavobacteriales bacterium | reverse complement strand
CGGCAGGAACCTATATTCTTGAAACCTGTAACCCTGTGTTTTGTACATACACGGATACCATTAAAATATTCGAAAAAGCAGAGCCCGAAACCCCAAAAATCATAAGAAAAGGCGACAGTCTTTTTGTAAGCAATGCAGAACCAGGTGTCCAATACCAATGGTATAAGGGCAATACATTTACAGGCAAGACGGGCATAGGCTTTAAATTGTTAGATACCGCTTGGTACAAAGTAAGAGGTGTGGCACCTGTAAATTGTTTTGGGGCGTTTGACAGCGTGAAAGTGGAAAGCCTCAGGAGCATGTCACTTTTGCGCGACCAAATACAGATGTATCCCAATCCGGTTTCCGATGAAATACATATTCGGAATTTACCAAGTAGGACACGACTATCTATTTTCGATGTTACTGGCAGGCTAGTTTATGAAGTAACTTCAGTTCGATCAGATATAAGTGTTTCATTAAGTCAACTGCCCGCAGGTCACTATCAGCTTGTTTTAGAGGCCGCAAATGAACGTATGGTCTACACGTTGATTAAGTTGTAAATCCTCGCGTTGATTTCATAATTGACTGCATTATGTGTTTTCCATTACTGGTGGAAAGTGAAATAAACCAGATAAGGAATAATTCAAAAATTCTGCATAGAAATCACTAGAAGCTATCTCAAAAGTTCATCTGGCCAATTTATTTGGCTCAAACACTTAATATAAATTCCCCTGCGTATTTTGTCGAAACCTTTCGTTGGCTCGCTTTTTCAGGACGCAATCCTGAAATGGACGAACTGCCTCAGTTTTCACCAAAATACTTGAAATTGCCTCAATCAAATGCCTTTTTTGAGATGGCGTCTAAAATGAAAATATAGAATTTCTTAAAATTAACACTTACTCAAACGTAAGCTCGATTTCTGAGCTGCGCGGCAAGGCTTGGCAGGTGAGCACGTAGCCTTCTTCGATTTCGTCGTCAGAAAGGCCTTCACGTTCCATCATGTGTACTTCTCCTTTATGCACTTTAGCGCGGCATGTTGTGCATACGCCCACGGTGCAACTGTATGGAGGATCCATGCTGTTTTTCATGCAAGCCTTGAGTATAGTTGTATTTTGATCTACCGAGAAAGAGGCAGTTTTACCATATACAGTTACAGTTACCTGCGCAGTGCCATTGAAGTCTGCTGATACAGGCGCTACTTCTTCTGCAGACTTGTCAGATACGGGTGCTCCAAAGTACTCGGTATGCACCTGACTTGAATTTACTCCCGCTTTGGCAAGACCTTTTTTCACCACGTCCATCATTTGGGAAGGTCCGCAGATGTAATAGTTACTGCTGGCAAATGCTCCCCCAATTTTTTGGTGGAGGATATTTACCATTTTGTCCTCTGTCAAAAAGCCTTTTAAACCGAACCAGGTTATAGGCGCAGCGTCGTAGTTATGGATAACCTTAAATCTGCCTGAAAATTGTTTTTCAAGCTCGGCCAAGGCGGTTTTAAAGATTACAGAATCGGGATTTCTATTAGCATACAACAACGTAACCTTGCTGTTGGGCTCGTCATGCAGCACCGCCTTTGCAATACCCATGCAAGGCGTAATCCCGCTGCCACCCGCGATTAGCACATATTCTGCGCTGCGCTGCGCATCAGGAACAACTGTGAATTTGCCAAAAGGCGGCATCACTTCGATGCTGCTTCCCTCTTGCAGTTGGTCATTCATGTAATTGCTCATGCGACCCTGGTCAACGCGTTTTACAGAAACGCCGGGCATGGCGTCCGTTCCTGCGTAGGTGCATAGTGAATACGATCTGCGCACTTCCTCGCCATTCATTTGAATGCGGAAGGTGAGGTACTGACCTGCAGTGTATTGGTATAGATTTTTTAGGTCTTCAGGAATTTCAAAATAGAAGCTTGTGGCATCGGCAGTTTCCTGCACACGCTTGGCCACTTTCAGAGTATGAAATATATGTTCCACGGGGCAAAGATACGCAAAAGTTAACAGTTGTTAGTTTGCAAAAAAGATGCAAATAGGTGTCCCTAATTTATGAGCTACCGGGCTCACATGAGTCGCTGATACGCGCGCCACCAGCGGTCGGGCATTTCATCTTCTGACACCATTTGGTAGTCGCGGTAGGAACAGCCGATGAAGAAACTTTGCTTTTCATAGGGGTGTGGAATCTCCATCCACCAGCGGTTGCTTTTGCGGCTTTTATAGAAGATGAGTTCATGGCCTGTAGACTGAAGTCTGTGGCGGTAAATGATAAAATCGGAATGGTTGGGACTGGGATGGTCGTTGAACCTGCTGGTAACACCTTCTAAAAAGTACCAAGCCATTTGTGCCATCAGTACATAGGTTCTTCTGTCGGTAACATTATCTGCAAGGCCGTAGAATTGGGCACTGCTAAGGGTGTTGGAGATACCAGCGTATCGGGCAATGCGGGCAGCCTCCTCGGCGTACAAGCCGTTGGGTGATTCAAGACAGGTGCCTGGTGCATCAGACGCGCGGATGGCGTTCATATCGAACAACATCATATGTGCGCTTCGGAGAATGGGTTCAGTTTCTTCGATATAAGCTCTTACATTCCCCAATCTGTGGTTTTCGAAGTGCATTTTTTCAAGGAATGCAGCGGTTGAATTGGATATGTAATATGCCTGGGTAGCGAGAAAGTCAATGTTGAAGAGGTAGGAGGGTTTTTCGAGCAGAATGCGGTGCAGGGGTGCTCCTTCTTCAAGGTCTATGTCCGGACTTACCTTTACGATTTCTACCTTTTCACCCAATTGGCGATAGCCTTTATAATGGCCAAAAATATAGGCAGGATTGTGGCCAAGAATAAGCACTTTTATGCCAGATTCGAGGAGTTCTCCCATGGCTTCGCTAAGTGCAAATTGGCGGTCTTGTTCTCGGGGTGGTTCAACGAGGTTGCCCAAATCAGCTACTTCGAGGTTTTCAAAGGGCCAGTGGAGTTTGTAGAATTCTTTGCGAAATTCATGGGCATGCGGACCAATGCCGATAATGGCAACGGCTGTTTTTTTAAGCTTGGGAAAGCGGGAATTGTGGATGGTGAGTTTTCCACCAACCCGTTCTGTATTCTCACGATAGGGGGCCCAAATTTCTTCGGGCACTGCTTCAAAAAATCCTGCCAACATTGAAGCTGCAAATACGGACTGAAAATGTCCGTTCACAAAAAAACAAATAAACAGACTGGGGTAGTGTTAGATTTATAGAACGCAGGTTCATGTTGTTAAACCTAAAGCGCGCAGAGTTTTTCTCTGTTAACTCTGTGTCTTCTCTGTGTTCTCTGCGGTTTTGTATTTTTATTTAACCACAGAGTACACAGAGGCTTTAAACATTAACATGGGATTTTCGATTTTATACCACTGAGTGCGCAGAGTTTTTACGCGGTCTTCTCTGTGTTCTCTGTGTCTTCTCTGTGTTCGCTGCGGTTACTGTATTTTTAAACCACAGAGGGCACAGAGGCTTTGAATATTAACCTGGGGTTTAGGGTGTTTTACCACGGAGTGCGCAGAGTTTTTTCTCCGTGTTCTCTGTGTCTTCTCTGTGTTCTCTGCGGTTACT
>JBEIRK010000215.1:0-2505 GCA_040376005.1 Flavobacteriales bacterium | reverse complement strand
TGCCTTGCGCCTTAATCATCGGACAAAGAAAACCAAGCACAGATACAAAAACCAGCTTGAATGACGCCCTGCGTGAATTTAACGTTGCTGTATAATGCGCATAGGGTTTGATGCCAAACGCTACTTTTTTAACCGCACCGGCTTAGGAAACTACAGCAGGGGTGTGGTGCACGCTTTGGCTCAAACATTTCCCAATGATGAGTTTGTTCTATTTACACCAAGAGAACCCGCCCAAATGCAATTGCCTGAGAATATCACACATTTTGCGCCCAAAACTAAAAATCCCTTATGGCGGTTGTCTGGTGTTACGCACGATGCGCGCAAACTTGGTATAGATGTCTTTCATGGACTTAGCAATGAATTGCCTTGGGGATTGAAGTCAAAAAAGATAGCATCGGTAGTGACCATTCATGATGTGATTTTTAAACGCTTTCCTGCCTATTACAAGTTGCCCGACCGGTTGTTGTATGATTGGAAAACCAAGCATGCGCTGAAGACAGCCGATAGAATTGTGGTTACAAGCCAAGCTACGGCCGCTGACCTAGAATATTTTTATGGCATGAAAGCCTCGAATTGTGAGGTGATTTACCAGCCTGTTCAAGATCAATTTTATACAAAAAGCACTTTCCAAGTTCCGGAAGTACAACCTTATTTCATTTACGTGAGTTCCTTTACTGGTAGGAAGAATCACAATATTCTCATCGAGGCTTTTGCAAAAATCAAGAAATTAACCGACCATAATTTGGTACTTATTGGCAGCGCTGGCGAGACTTTGCCCTCGATTCAAAACTATATTCAACATGAAAAACTTGAACATAGGGTAAAAGTAATTGCCAATGCAAGCCAAGATGAGGTTGTGGCGTATATGCAGCAAGCAGCGGCATTTGTATATCCTTCGCTGTTTGAAGGATTCGGAATTCCACTTGCAGAGGCTGCGGTGTGCGGGCTGCCTATGGCGGTTTCGAATATTGATGTATTCCAAGAATTGGCTGGGAATGCAGCCCGCTATTTTCACCCCAATAAGGCAGAAGAAATTGCGGATGCCATGCTTGCCCTGACCCGTTTAGAGGAGTTGACAGATCAAAATATATCCCGCCAGTCCTTGTTGGATAAAATACAGCCAGCCCAAGTGGCCGCGCATCAGATGAAGGTGTATCAGTCTATATATTCGACTTGAAAATTTTCACCGCTATAGAAAGCAGAATAATGCCAAAGAATTTGCGCATGGTAAGCAGTGTGGCTTGACCCAATTTTCGTTCAATAAAATCGGTGCTTGCCATCACCAAGAAAATCACGCCGAGGTTAATTACAATACCAATGAGTATTTCAACTTCTGTATAGATGGCCTTGAGTGAAAGAATGGTGGTTAGGGTTCCAGATCCTGCGATAATAGGGAAGGCAATGGGCACAACACTGCCACTCTGAGTATTCGGGTCGGTGCGAAAAATGTCAATGCCCAGCACCATTTCTAGTCCCAAAATAAACATAACAATACTACCTGCTACTGCAAAACTCTGTTTATCGAGACCTAGGAATTTTAAGAAATGTTCACCCACAAACAAGAAAGCAATCATGAAAAATGCGGAGGCAGCAGTCACCTTCCAAGAGCTGATACCCTTGATTTTCTTTTTAAGAGAAACAACTACAGGCACAGAGCCTAGCATATCAATCACTGCGAACAGCGTAAAGGTTACGGTAATGATTTCATTGAATCTCATGCTGCAAAGGTAAGACATAAAAAAAGGCCACGAATGTGGCCTTTTTTTATATTCAAATCCTATTGAATCAGGCATCTAGCATATCGCCAGAAGCTGAATTTTCGTTATTCAAAACGTAGTTGTAGTTGCCAAATGCAAGTATTGCCATAAATACAACAGACAACAAAATCAATCCTACAGTAAACCCTGCACCTTGACCAAAGGCGGTGCTCAGCGCATTATAAATTATAATGGTAATAACAAGTATTCCAATGGCGCCTACCGCAACCAACAAGCTTCCAAGGGTTGGGCCCATAGCTAAGGCAATTGCACCAACGAAATACACCGCAAATGCGATAAGGAAGTATTTAAACAGTTCTGGACGCTTTACCATTCGGCACATTACATAGAAGTTGTAAATTGGAATGAGGCAAGACCATCCTGCTTCGCGACACTTGGTGTAAATGCGCCATTGGCATACAATTGTAAATACCACAATGGCAAGGAAAAATACCATGAACCCTGCACCCAAAGCGGCAAAGGCGTTTAAATCACTAGCAGAATTCATACTGCTGTAGTCTGAGGTTTGTAATAGTTGTATCATAGTTCATGTGTTTTTTGGTATGACAAGGTTATTCACCATTGCTGGTAAAAACAAGAACTTGACGGCTTTTGTGGAAAACTGGAATGAAAATAAGGGCTTAGCTCATATGCTTTAACTGGGTGTAATACATGATGATAAACCCGATAGGGAATACCAAAGCAAATGCACCAAAACCAGCCATGCTGCCTAATCCGAGAATGAGTA
>JBEIRK010000093.1:0-10238 GCA_040376005.1 Flavobacteriales bacterium | reverse complement strand
TTCGCGTCCCCCGCTAAAGAAGAAGCTCACATGCGGATATTTTTCAGTTTCCGCTGCGCGCAACTGTGTAAGCCCAGCCAGACTTACCACCTCACCCAGCGTTTGATTCAAATTTTGCTTATCAAAGAGCACCCCTTCAATCGCGAAAGTCTCATCATATTCTGTCATGGTGAAATAATTGAGATTCAGTTTATGCATGCCAACATCAGGGAAGTCTTGCTGACTCAAAGCGGCAGTAATTTGGCGGCCGCGGTCGGTTCTATAATTAAAACACAGCACGGTGTCTCCCTCTTGAATCATGCCTTCAGTGCCTGAAAGCGTTCTAAACGGCTCCAAAAATTCATCCGTAATCCCTTTGGCGTATTGGCTTTCAATCGCCGCAATGGCATCTGCTTCGGTATGCTCGGCACCTTCTACCATAATAGACCAGGCTTTTTTCACCCGTTCCCAGCGCTTATCGCGGTCCATGGCATAGTAGCGTCCAACCACAGAGCTCAGTTTTGCGCCGGTTGCAGCTGTTTTGTCCATAACTTCTTTCAGAAACCCCTTACCACTTTTGGGATCCGTATCTCTTCCATCCATAAACGCATGAATGTAGATATTGGAAATGCCCGCTTTGGCCGCCTTTTCACAGAGAAGCACCAAGTGATCCATGTGTGAATGCACTCCACCATCGCTAACCAAGCCAATCAGGTGCAAGGCTTTACCTTGGGTGGTCTGCACCAATTGTTGCCATACAGCAGTGCGATTAAAAGCGTCCTCTTTCAATTCTTTATTGATACGGACCAGCATTTGCCAAACCACGCGTCCCGCGCCGATATTCATGTGTCCTACCTCGCTATTTCCCATTTGGCCTTCCGGCAAGCCTACATTTTCCCCATCGGTGCGCAGGGTTGTGTGACTGTATTGGGTATATAATGAATCGGTGAAAGGTGTATTGGCGGCATAAACCGCATCACTATAGTCGTGATTACCAATGCCCCAGCCGTCGAGTACAATGATCGCCGCTTTGGAATTCATACTGCAAATTTAGGCATGGCGCATGAAAGCCTGATTTTTTTTACACATTTCGGGTGAGTTCCAAAGTATTTTTTTTAGGTTTGCAGTGCAATTAAGAAGCACGTTTATGTCTTCACAAAAAAGCAAGTATTCATTCTATGAAACCGTAGGCTACTATTTCGATAAAGCCTCAAAATACACCCCCTTCAACGAAGGTATTCTGGATCAAATCAAAGCATGCAACCATGTATTGCGGCTTCGCTTCCCGGTGCGCGTAGGACCCAACCAAGACAAAATCGAGGTAATCGAGGCTTATAGGGTGCAGCATTCACAGCACAAATCCCCTTGCAAAGGCGGAATTCGCTACAGCGAGGATGTAAACCAAGACGAAGTAATGGCGCTAGCCTCCCTCATGACCTACAAGTGCGCCATTGTGAATGTGCCATTTGGTGGTGGCAAGGGCGGCATTAAGGTGAATACAAAGAATTACACCGAACTCGAATTGGAGAGAATTACCCGCCGCTACACGGCTGAATTGGTAAAAAAGAACTTCATAGGTCCCGGCATTGATGTACCTGCGCCCGATTATGGAAGTGGGGAAAGAGAGATGGGCTGGATCGCTGATACCTATATGGCTATGAAGCCAGGGGATGTGGACGGCCTTGGCTGCGTAACGGGCAAACCCATCGCGCAAGGCGGTGTGCGCGGACGCAGAGAAGCAACAGGACTTGGCGTTTTTTATGGCATCAGAGAACTCTGCCGCCACAAAGAAATCATGGACAAGCTTCAGCTGACCACAGGCATTGAAGGCAAAACCGTTATTGTGCAAGGTCTTGGCAATGTTGGTTTTCACTCGGCCAAATTCTTCCGCCAAGGTGGAGCCAAGGTAATTGCGATTGCAGAATACGAAGGTGCTATCATGAATCCTGATGGCTTAAATGAAGACGAGGTGTTTCATCACCGCAAGAAAACAGGTAGCATTTTAAATTTCCCTGGAGCTACCAATATTACCAATAGCAGCGAGGCCTTGACCTTGGCTTGTGATATTTTAATACCTGCCGCACTTGAAAATGTGATTACAGAGGAAAATGCGCACCAAGTTCAAGCAAAAATCATTGCTGAAGCAGCCAATGGACCTGTCACTGTTGAAGCCGATGAAATCTTGGCGAAGCGCCACATCGTAGTTGTGCCAGATATTTTCTTGAATGCAGGCGGGGTTACCGTTTCTTACTTCGAATGGTTGAAAAACCTAAGTCACGTGCGTTATGGCCGAATGGAAAAGCGATTTACTGAAAATGTAAATACACAGTTGCTGGACCAATTGGAAGATATGACGGGCAAGAAGATGGACAATAGTGTGCGCGATTTGATTTCAAAAGGTGCCGACGAAGTGGACCTCATCTATTCAGGACTTGAAGAAACCATGATTTCATCTTTGAATGATTTGTTGCACGTGATGAAAGAGCATCCAGATATCGACAATATGCGCACCGCGGCCTTCGTTTTGGCGATAAACAAGGTGGGCATGTCGTACAGAGAACTGGGTATTTTCCCATAATGCACGGTTTTTGCATATAGCCTAATAGAGCACATGAAAAAGTACATTTTCCTTATCCTCCTCTTCTTCTCTGCAAGCACAATATGGGCTCAGGGACAGGTAGAGATTATTACAGATCCTTCGGTAGAGGAAATGGAAGCCGACAGAATTGCCAAGCGCAAAAAAGAAGGCGGTCGCGTTCAAGGGTATCGCATTATGGTGGCGTTTTACTCAAGCAGGGAATCCGCTTCTGAAAAACTCACCGAGGTTAAGGGTTGGTACGATAAAAGTTATGGTGCTACATTACTATATGACGAGCCGAACTTCAAAGTATACGTTGGATCATTTACTTCTAAAATCGAGGCAGAGGCTGCGTTAGCCGAGATTCGCAAGCGATATCCTGGTGCTCGAATTGTAAAAGACCTTATCCCTGCACCCCGTGTGCATTAATATTGGGTAAAGTTGCTGAACTCCTTCACATTCTATTCTTACCTTTGCTTTTTGTTTGAATGAAACAGGACGCAAGAACAATCAAGATAAAAGATGAAGTCCGCGAGCTATTCACAGCTTACCTGGAAAAGAACAAGCAACGCAAAACTCCGGAACGCTATGCCATTCTGGACGAAATCTACAACCACAAAGAACATTTTGACGTAGACGATCTTTACATCAAAATGAAAAACCGCAACTACCATGTGAGTCGCGCTACGGTATACAACACCCTTGATTTATTGGTAGATTCTGGATTGGTGAAAAAACACCAATTCGGCAAAAACACCAGCCTCTTTGAACAGGCATTTGGCTACAAACAACACGACCATCTTATTTGCAACCGATGTGACAAAGTATTGGAATTCTGCGACCCACGCGTACAGCAGATCACCAGTACTATGGGCAAGCTTCTTCATTTTAGTGTAGACCAACACTCGCTTCAATTGTATGGCGAACCCGAAATAAACGACGCAGGCAGCTGTTTGCAATGCGGAAAAATAGTAACAACACAGAACGACGAAAACAATGGTTGATGTAATACTTGGCCTCCAATGGGGCGATGAAGGAAAAGGTAAAATTGCAGATTATTTTACCCCAAAATACGACATAGTTGCCCGCTTTCAAGGTGGACCCAATGCCGGTCACTCCTTGGAATTTGAAGGTAAAAAGTTCGTATTAAATACCATTCCTTCGGGCATATTCCATAGCTCCACGATGAATGTAATCGGCAATGGTGTTGTCATCGACCCCGTGAGACTGCGCGAAGAAATTGCAAGAATAGAAGGCGAATGCCCCGATTATGCAAAGCGATTGCTCGTGAGCCTTAAAGCCCACCTTATCCTGCCCACACACCGCATCCTCGATGCGGCCTCTGAAAAATCAAAAGGGGAGCAAAAAATAGGCAGCACACTCAGAGGAATTGGCCCAACCTACCGCGACAAAACAGGCCGCGCAGGTTTGCGCGTGGGAGACCTATTGGCTCCAAATTTCCTGAGCATGTATGAGCAGGCAAAATCGGCCCACCTCAAACAAATACAATTTTTAGAATTCACTGAATTCGACCTTGCGGCTGAAGAAGAAAAATTCTATAGTGCGATTGAATTCTTAAAATCGCTGCAACTCATCAACAGCGAATATTACATCAACAAGGCCATCACCGAAGGCAAGAAAATCTTGGCAGAAGGCGCACAAGGCAGCATGTTGGATGTGGAATTCGGAACCTATCCCTATGTTACCTCTAGCGTAACCTTAGCAGGTGGTGTGTGCAGTGGACTTGGAATTGCACCCAAACACATAGGCAAGGTTTTTGGCATATTTAAAGCCTATTGCACCCGTGTAGGAAGCGGTCCATTCCCTTCAGAACTCGACAATGAAGAAGGCGAAGCCCTGCGCAAAAAAGGAAATGAATTTGGCGCAACCACGGGCAGACCCCGTCGTACCGGCTGGATAGACATGGTAGCACTAAAATATACCTGCATGCTGAATGGCGTAGACGAACTCATTATGATGAAGTCGGATGTGCTGAATGGCATGGAACATATCGAAGCTGCTGTAGCCTACGAAATAGATGGCGTGCAATCTGATGAGGTGCCTGCAAATCTTTGCACCGCAGAAATCAAGCCTGTATATCAGCGTTTTCCAGGCTGGCCTTCTGAATTGCCCCACGACAAAGGCTACGAAGCATTGGATCTTGAGTTCAGAAATTATGTGGACTTCATAGAAAAAACCTTAGGCGCCCCAGTAAAGGTGATTAGCCTAGGACCTGAACGCCACAAAACCGTGATGCGTGCATGAAAATCGTTTGCATTGGCAGAAACTATAGTGAACACATCAAGGAATTGAACAATGCAGTTCCTGATGAACCTGTAATTTTTATCAAGCCCGATTCTGCTATACTGCGCAATAACAGCCCGTTTTTTATTCCTTCCTTTACCCAAGATGTGCATTATGAGGTTGAGGTATTTGTAAAAATACACAAACCCGGCAAGGCGATTCCTGTGCAATTTGCGCATTTGTATTATGATGAGGTAGGCTTGGGTATTGACTTCACCGCCCGCGATCTTCAAAACCAATTGAAGACCAAAGGCCTCCCTTGGGAAAAGGCAAAAGGATTTGACCATTCCGCGGTGACGGGTAAAACCTTTCATAAAGACGATTTGGGCCCCCAGCCATGGAAATTTGAACTGCATAAAAACGGCAGTCCTGTACAACTGGGGAATACGGCAGACATGATTCATGGAATTGATGAAATTATTTCCCATGTTTCACATTATTTCACACTGAAAAAAGGTGACCTCATATTTACAGGAACACCTTCTGGTGTGGGTCCTGTAGCTCCTGGCGACAAACTTGAGGGAATCTTGTGTGGCCGCCCCTGTTTTTATACTGACATTCTCTAAGTCATTGCATTTCATGCAATGACTGAATTTTGTAACTTGCAAACCAATTGAAATTTCGCATTTTCCTGTTAAGACTCGTCCTACTGCTTGCCACCACTTTCAGCTCGAAGGCAATGGCTCGCTTGCTCACGCCTCCGCAGCATGTGTATCAACTTGCACCCGCACACTGGTACACAGGGTTTAAGGACAGCTTACTGGAAATCATCATCTATGCAGAAAACATAGACCTATACGATGTGGTTATGGAACCTTATGAAGGCATTAGCTGCATGGGGAAAGTAAATTCAGGCAACAGACATATCGCCTATTTGCAGTTGGTGATTTCACCGCAAACCAAGGCAGGTAATATTCTATTCACAGCCAAACCCTACCAGCGCAGGGTGCGTTATGCCAAGCCTTTCAAGTTTGAATACGAGTTGCGCGAACGCAGTAAAACCCTACCCGCAGCGCCCGATGCACGAGATGTGGCCTACAGGGTAATCATAGACCGCTTTGCCAATGGCGATGAAGGGAATGACAATACCAACAGTGGTTTTTACCGCAGCGAAGTAAACCGAGCAGACCCCATGGCTCGACACGGGGGCGATATTAAAGGACTCACATCGAAGTTGGATTATATCAAAAGCTTGGGCATTAGCACCGTCTGGTACACAGGCGTTCAAGGCAGCGACCACCCCGAACAATCTTTCACTGGATTGTCTATTTCCAACCACTACAAAGTAGACCCAAGACTCGGAAACATAGAGCAGTTCTTGAAGCTAAGTTCAGAAATGCATAAGAAAGGGTTAAAATCCATCATGGATATAAACCCGAACAATATTTCTGCTGGGCATTGGATGTACATCAATTTTGATACCGGATGGTTTAACAGTTGGGATACCTTTATCGCACCCGAATTCAGCGCCTACAGCATCAACGACCCCTACTTCTCATCCTCAGACCGCATGCGCATGCGCACCGCTTGGTTTGATGTAAACTCACCCGATTTAAACCACCAAAATCCGCATATCCGCAAATACTTAAACCAAATGTACAAGTGGTGGATAGAGTATGCAGGCTTGAATGGGTATTGCGTAAACAGAGTAGCCTTTTGCGACCCAGATTATTTAAGAGAGCTCTACGATTATCTGAAACGCGATTTTCCGGGATTGGCCTTTTTCACAGATACAAAGACAGGCTCAGTTGCGGCGCAAGCTTCTTTAGTGCAAAACAATATTAAAGGCTTTGAGAACAATTATCTGCAAAGCATACTGGATTACCATTTGCACCATCGTTTTCGCGAGTTGCTGGAACCCAACAACCCCTTGCGGCACACCTTAGATGGCTATTACACCGCATTAAGCGATGACATCTTGTATCAGAAGCCTGAGAACAATATTATTTTCCTAGAGAATTCCTTGGATGTGCGCGCATTTGAAAGCGCGGGCTTGGATCTAAACCGCTGGAAACTGGCCCATACCCTCTTTCTCACAACCCGAGGCATTCCTGCCATTTACTATGGTTCAGAGGTATTGATGACCTCAAATACCGAATCAAAAATGCCTGCACAAACCGATTTCCCCGGGGGCTGGAAGTCAGATAAGAAAGACAAGTTTACCCCTCAAGGGAGAAATGCACAAGAGCAAATGGCTTGGGATTACTTGAGGCGCATTATCACCTTCCGCAATGCAAATCCAGTGCTTACAACGGGCGATTTCATGCAATACCCCGTGGAGAAAGGCATTTATGTGTACTTTAGGTACAACGATAAAAACAGCATTATGGTCATTGCAAACTCCAATGCGAATGCAGTTACTATGGACTTGAAGCGATTTTCGGAGAGACTCATCGGCATCACCAGCTATTCAGACATCCTGAATAAAAACACAGGTTTCGTTTCCGATCCTATAACCTTGCCTGCAGAACAGGCACTCATCTTAAAGCTTTACTAATCTCACGAATCACAAGGCGATCAACTGTTCGAAGCGCATCATGCGGCCTTCGATGTCCGAACGTGTGATTTCTTCTAGGCGCTGGGTGCCAAATTTTTCGATACAGAAACTCGCTGCGCAACTTCCATAAACCAGGGCTTTCTTCATGGCTTGGAAAGAAACCTCACCTGTTGAGGCCAAGTAGCCTAGGAAACCACCTGCAAAAGTATCGCCTGCACCGGTGGGGTCAAACACCTCTTCTAGCGGCAGTGCAGGACAGAAGTAGATTTGATTTTCAGGACCAAACAAAAGGGCACCGTGTTCGCCTTTTTTTATCACCAGGTACTTGGGACCCATGGCCATAATCTTGCGTGCGGCCTTCACCAAGCTGAGTTCGCCACTCAATTCGCGGGCTTCTTCATCGTTGATGGTGAGCAGATCCACGCGGTTTAGCACCATTTTCAGCTCGTCTAGCGCCACAGACATCCAAAAGTTCATGGTGTCCATAACAATGAGCTTGGGGCGTTTCTGCAACCGGTCTAGGGTGGTCATTTGCACTTGCGGAGAAAGGTTACCCAGCATTACGTAATCGGGGCTATTCCAATTCTCGGGAATGATGGGATCGAAGGTACCCAGCACATTCAGTTCTGTGGTAAGCGTATCGCGTGAGTTCATATCTAGGTGGTACTTGCCACTCCAGAAGAAGGACTTTTCGCCTTGTTTTACTTGTACACCGGAGGTATCCACCCCTTGGGCTTGCAATCTTTTGAGGAACTCAAAATCGAAGTCTTCACCCACCACGGCAGTGAGGCCAACCTCAGGATAGAAGAGGGCGCTGGCGAGGGAGATATACGAGGCGCTACCGCCCACAATTTTTCCGGTTTTGCCGAAGGGAGTTTCGATGGCGTCGAAGGCCACAGACCCGATGATTAGGAGGCTCATAAAATTATTTGCAAAAAAACTACAAAAACACTTGAAATAAAACTCCAGTTGTCTTAATTTTGCACTCCCGTTCACGGAAACACTCCTCAATAGCTCAGCTGGTTAGAGCAACTGACTGTTAATCAGTAGGTCCCTGGTTCGAGTCCAGGTTGGGGAGCCACACTGGACAAGCCATCAGAAATGATGGCTTTTTCTTTGTCTATCAGTGAGTTAGGCGAGTTGCATCTTTTTGTTTTTTGAGATGTGTACTTTTTAGAAAGTTAAAACTCTACTTCTACAGTATTTATTTCAAGAAATCCCCATCAATAATAAGCAACTTGGCGCCATTTATTGAAACTGAACGGTGTGAACTTGCGTCGTCAGTAACCACATAGGAGTCATCTTTTACCAGAGTAACTTTTTCACCAGTACTAAGTTCAGATATAAATTCTCCACTTAAGCAATGTACTATATGTCCTTTTTGACACCAATGGTCTGCTAAATAACCAATTGAATATTCAACCAAGCGAATTCGAAGCCCAGGATATTGAATAGTTTGCCAAAAGCTAAATCCTTTATCACCCTTATATTCTACTTTTTCTATTGACGTCCAGTCAATATGACTAAATGGTATTTGAATCATTTGATTACGATTTTTATTGAACCCTAAATTTATATATTTAAACCCTTTTAAGAATTGAAAAGGGAATTATTCTTAAAAAGAGTGCAATCAATCTCCATCTTTTCGTGATGTAAACGACTTGTTTCTTCTGCCTTATGGCTTCCAATATTTGTTCAGCCGCTTTTTGAACGGAGGCTACCCAAAAAAGACCTTCACCTTTCGCCATTGCAGTATCAACAAATCCAGGACGTACATCAGCAATCGTGATACTTGAACCATATTCCTTTACATTTATTCTTAATCCCTCCAAGTAATTGATTTGATATGCCTTTGTCGCATTGTATGATGGGGCAATACCATTTCCCCTGATTCCTGCAATAGAGCTAATGTTGACGAGATGACCATAACCTTGTTCTTTAAAATACCGTACAGCCCAATCAGCAATGCACGTAAATCCTTGAATATTCGTTTTGATTACACTATGCTCAACATCAAAATTTAAGTTTTTATTCTCCTCGCCGATTCCTGCTGAAATAATCAATAAATCCAATCCACCCATCTGACTCACCAATTCATTAAAGATTGCCTCTAAAGTTGATAAATCCTGAACATCCATTTTCTTAAAGACAATTCGACTGGTCTCTTGGGTCTTTATGGATTGAAATAATTCCTCACGTCTGCCAGTTACTCCCACTTCATAACCTTCGCGCAATAGTAACTCAGCCAATGATTTGCCGATTCCACTTGTTGCTCCTATGATAATAGCTTTTTTCATTTTCATAAAATTAGATAAACCTGTTATGAATGCCAACTTCTTGTAAACTTACAAGAAGTTCAACCCTTCAATTTCCTAATGGTCACATACTCTATCATCGCATTATAGTTGCATCTTTCGAGGAAAAGGGGAGCCACACTGGACAAGCCATCAGAAATGATGGCTTTTTCTTTGTCTTTCAGTGTGTTAGGCTAGTTTCATCTTTTAGTTTTTAGAGGTTTATATTTTTTGAAAAGCTACAACTCAATATCTTTGTTATTAGAGCTTGATTTCTAATAAATCAATTCACCTTCGTAAATATGACAAACTATTTAATTGTTCCTGGT
This sequence comes from Flavobacteriales bacterium, assembly GCA_040376005.1. Taxonomy (GTDB): domain Bacteria; phylum Bacteroidota; class Bacteroidia; order NS11-12g; family UBA955; genus JAGXTF01. Next base: position 257 of record JBEIRK010000093.1, on the reverse strand, counting down.
CTGGGGAATTCTGGTCCAGAACATTGGCAAACTTATTTCCAAAACTCCGCTCCCAATTTTTTCCGAATTGAACAGGCCGATTGGGATACCCCAACTTGTGAAGATTGGATTAAAAATATGGATGCTATGATAACATCGTATGAATTATCATCTGTAGTTTTAATTGGACATAGTTTAGGTTGTTCAACCATTGCACATTGGTCTGCCAAGTATAAAAGAAAGATTAAAGGGGCTATGCTAGTAGCACCGAGTGACCT
>JBEIRK010000096.1:0-9421 GCA_040376005.1 Flavobacteriales bacterium | reverse complement strand
TTGTACCCCCACTTTCAGCGGATATCGCGGTAAGAATTCCTAGTGTCGATAAATCGGAAGAGATTCTAGGATTTAAGGCTAAGATAGACTTGGAAGAAGGAATTCTTGCCACTGCAGAGTGGATGAAAAACAACATGTAATTAGTGCAATAATGAATATACAAAGTATCATTGAAGAACTAAATCTTAGAGGTGCAGCTGCTATAGGCAGGGTATTAAGTGAAGAGGAAGTGGCCTGGTTTCGCGAGGATTTAGCGCGCAAAAAACAGGAGGATATTGATACCTTTGGTAGGGACGTCTTGCTTGCAAATTTTTCTCTAGAAACGGTTCAGGACTTGGGAAGATTTGCAGGCAAATATTATGATTTGGTTGCCAATACACAGCTGAATGAGGTGATCAATAATGCCCTAAATGACAAAGCTGTAATTCACTCATACAATGCCATCATCTTAGATGGCGCTGAGAAAAGCGAGATGGTTGGTCATGGATTTCATAGAGATATGCCATGGTTTCCCAATTGCAGAACCAGTATCATTATTATGATTCCTTTGGTGGATTATAGTCCTGAAAATGGTTCTACCCGATTTGCACCCGGTACACACGCTTTTAAGGATATGCCTTCGTTGGAATATTTGCAGAAGTTTGAAGTGAGTGCCGAAGGAAAGGCGGGTGAGGCGTATGTAGTGGATAGCACCACTTGGCACCGCGCAGGCGACAATAAAAGCGGAAAACCAAGGCCCATGATTGTGCTGAAATATACGCTTGCCCCATTTAAGCAACAGCTAGAATTTTACTTAAGCAATCCAGAACTGGAGTCTGCAGAGCCTATAGTGAAACAGCGCTTGGGTTGGAATGTGCGCGTACCTCATAATTATATTGAAGGACGGGATTGGAATCAAGAAACCCGTAAATTTAAAAGTGGACAATACGATATGTCCAACACCTATTATAAATAAATCTGACCGATAATAGCTTCAATATTATCCCGCATTCTCAACCTTGGATTATAGAGGAAGACGCCATTGCAGTAGCATCCGTATTGCGCACTTCTATGCTTTCTCGGGGAGATCAAATGCTTAAAATGGAGCAGGATTTGGCTGCGTATTTGAATAAAAAATATGCACTATTTACTGGTAATGGCACCCAAGCACAAATGCTTATTTTAAAAAGCCTCGGAATTGGGCCAGGGGATGAGGTCATTCTCCCCACCTATGTTTGTGACAAAGTCTGGAATGGGATAACAGCTATAGGAGCAAACCCTGTTCTCTGTGATGTGGGTGAAAATGGTGTAATGTCTAGTGCAGAAATAGCGCCTAAAATTACAATAAAAACCAAGGCAATTATTCTGGTTCATATATTTGGAATTAATGCTTGGACAGAAGATTTATCCGCTTTTAACATCCCCATTATTGAGGATATATGCCAGAGTTTTGGATCTATAAAATATGAGAATAGAACGGGTACGTTTACAAGTTATGCCTTTACTTCATTCCATGGAACCAAAGCCTTGGGGCTGGGTGAAGGTGGTATGTTATTTGTAAATGATGAGGCACAATTTGAGGAAATTAAGCGCTTAAAAGCGAATTTGGGATTTGTAACTTCTGGCACCGAAATAACCGCTGCGATGGGCAATGCCCAATTGGGCAGATACCAAATTGGTCTTGAACGAAGAAAAGAAATAGCTATGGATTATTTGCACAGTATACCCAAAGAGCTTAATACTTGGGCTAATGCGATTGTGGGCAAAAGCATGCATTTTCGATACGTGTTAAAGAGCAATAAGGATTGGGAAACGATTCGTAAAAAGTACTTGGAACAGGGCATTCATGTGCGAAAAGGCGTAGATGCCCTATTGCATCGCCAGTATGGTTTGAGTGATGAGAATTTTCCTACGGCTGCGCAATTATTTACCCAAGCTGTAAGCATTCCTATTTTACCCCAGCTTACTACAGAAGAGTCTGAACGCATTGTAAAAGCAACCAATCTGCTGTTTAAGCAAGGAATTTTATAAGGACAATACTTGCTGTATTGAATCATAAAAAACAATTTATTGCCTGAAATCAGGCTAGAATAAAAGAAACAAGAGCATTCAGGGTAATTATTTGCACAAAGGTGAAAAAAAACCCTATCAATAGCGAATAGAATTAAGTCTAAAAACGAGATTAAATAAGTTGAATATGAAAATAAAACCGCTAATTTACCAATTAACGAAGTCGTTAGGTATTTTAAAACTTACAGTAAAACTCAATCGGAAGATGGGATATCTGAGTACATTCACGGACCATCACGCCAATGGGGTAGATCTTACCTACGATATCGGCTGCGACGGCAACTTAGATTCCGTGCGTAGTATTGTGGATGTGGGTGCGAGCATAGGTTCGATGACAGGATATTTCCTCAGGATATTTCCTGGTTCTACGGTGCATGCGATTGAACCCTATAGTGTATCCTATAATACATTACAGGCTACATATTCGAACAATCCCAATGTGAAAACGCACAAGATAGGGTTGTCTGATACCGAAGGTTCGCAGAAGATGTTTATTCAAGCAGACTCAGGTTATAATTCATTAAACCCTGCGGTAAATCTACCATCTGATGCAATGAATGCATTATCAGAAGAGATTATGGTTGATACTTTGGATACATTTTGCAGCAGAAACAATATTTCAGAAATCGATTTGATTAAAATAGATACAGAAGGCTTGGATGTGAAAGTATTGAAAGGCGGTGAAAATTTATTGCGAGCAGGAAAGATTCATTACATATATGTAGAATGCACGTTTGACCGGTCTAATTTGCAGAACACCTTAATTGATGACTTACGCGATTATTTAAGTCAGTTCAATTACAAGGTAAGAGCCATTTACGAGCAAAGTAACTATGGAGAGAAAACGTATTTAACCTGTGTTAATGCGTTATTTAAACTTCAGAAATAAGAGATAAAAACGCATGTGCGCGGAGAATTACAATTAAGTATTCGCATCACATTTGAGCAGTGACAAACTTTATATAGTCGTTAGAAGCAACTGGTGAAAATATGAAAAGTGCGGCCATCACCTTTGATTTAGACCTTGTTGACCACCTAAATGGAGGGGAAGTAGATGAGATGGCCACCGCATTTCCCTTGTTTCGGCAATTTTGCGAACAGCATCCTGAGATTAAAACTACTTGGTTTATTCGCATTGATGATCAAATGGAAGCGCGTTTTGGAAGTGCGGACTATATTTTTATCGAACATGCTGAAAAGCTTGAATGGCTTAAGGATAATGGTCATGAGCTTGGATGGCATTTTCATAGTTTTAGAGAAGATAATGGCAATTGGATTCAGAACACGGATGAAGTTGCTGTTGCAGAGGAATTAATAAGACACAGAGCCACAGCTCAGAAGCACAATTTGGAATTGTTGCGCATGGGTTGGACCTATCATACCAACCTGACCATGAAAACCATCAGCAGTTTTGGTTTATTGGCTGATTGTAGTGCTTTGCCTCGGCCAGATTATGTTTGGGAAATTAGCAAACGCAGTTGGGCAAACACCCCAACGAATCCGTATTTCCCAAGTGTTGAAGACTATAGAACAACAGGTAACCCATGCTACGCTACCCTTGAATTTCCTTTAACGGTTTTGCCAATTACAGCACCTTATGACACGGAGTCAGGGGTATTACGATATTTGAATCCTGCGTATCATACAGATATATTTTGCAAAGCAGTGGACAGTTATGACGGGGATATGTGTAATCTAATTTCTCATCCGTATGAGTTTTTACCCTCAGAGAAACAGCATGCGATGTTATCTTTCAGCTTCGAATCATTCAAAAAAAATATAGAGTATTTGCAACATAGAGGCTTTACCTTCTGTGTATTAAGTTCTCAAATACATCAACACCTAAATCAATAAAAATGGATATCATAGATAGGATTATTCAAAAAATAAGACAAAATAGAATCAGCACTACTGAAGTAGCCGATTGTATGAACAAAACAGGATTGTTACATGGTGGCTTGTACGCCTTGAATAGCCGGCATTTTAAGGTTGGTCGTGTGAAGTGGACATACGCTTGGAACGAGAGTAACTTTGAACATCACCGACAGATTGCGGACATTGATCCTGGTTTTATTGTCATTACCGAACCCTTTAATTGCGGTGAACGGGCTATTTTCGGTGATTTGGTTACCAAATATTTAATGTTATACCGTCAGTGTGAGGCTTTAGTAGTATTAGGCAAACTGAGAGATATACCACATCTAATAAAAGAGAATTATCCCATTTGGTTGCAGGGAGTTTCCCCTGTTGGGTGTTTTAACGTGGAGAGTTCAATAGACTTGGATTCGGCAATCATTGAAGAAAGGCGCGCCAAGTATGATGGAACCATAGCTGTGTGTGATGACAGTGGAGTAATTATTATTCCTAAAGAAATGCACACAGAAGAGTTCTTGAAAAAGTTAGATTGGATTGAGGAGCAAGAGGATATTTGGTTTGATTGTATTGATCGCAGAAAGTGGAGCACCTACGACACAGTATGTTTGAAGAAGTATCTTCAAGAGCCTGATACGAATAAATTTAGCCCAGAGCAGAACCCTTTAGTTTGAAGAAGATAGCTGTTTTAGGTGCGGGCATTTACAATATTCGCGTATACGAAAAATTGCGCGAAAATGGATTTTATACCCTAGCTATAGATGGAAACGCTGATGCACCTGCTGCCAAATACGCAGATGAATTTGTGCATTTAAATTTCACTAATAAAGAGGAGGTATTGGCTTATTTTAAGAATCACGAGGTAGATGCCATCATGCCTATCAATGATTGGGGAACCAAAACAGCAGCCTATGTTTCTGAGAAATTGGGTTTGCGAGGTATTTCTGAAGAGGCTGCATTGGCAGCAACAGACAAAGGCATGATGCGACAAACATGGGAGAAAAATGGCATTCCAAATCCACCCTTTTTCGTATTTGCTACTTTAGATGAATTAAAACAGGGAATAAGTGCAATTGGATTTCCATGTGTAATTAAGCCTACAGATAGCGGTGGATCAGGCAGAGGGATTTCAGTATTAAAATCTGAAGAAGATTTGGAATGGGCTTTTGAGTTTGCCATACCATATGTGCGCAATAATAGGCTCATCTGTGAGGGCTTTGTAAATGGTACAGAATTAACTGTTGAGACAATCAGCGACAATGGAATTGTCCATGTGCTTGCAATGAGTGATAAGGAAAAACCGGATTTAAGAACCCGAGTGGCTACCTCACTTAACTATCCTGCCCAGCTCACATCAGATCAAGAAGCACTTGTTGAGGACACCGTTAAAAAGGCGGTAGGAGCTTTGGGTATTCACACTGGAATGGCGCATACAGAGGTTATTATCGATGGAATGCAGATCACCATGGTAGAAACAGGTGCGCGTGGGGGTGGAGGTCATATATTTCACACCATTATTGAGGCCGTTTCTGGTATTGCTGCCCCCGTGGCGTATGCACAATTGCTCACAGGAGATGGTGGATTTGCAGGCCCAATCTTAAAACGCGGTGCAGTTTATCGGTTCTTTAATCCACCACATGGAATATTGAAAGAAGTACGGGGGCTCGCGGAGGTTGGCGAATGGCCTGGTATTTTGGATATTGGAATGATAAAAAAAGCAGGCGAAGAAGTGGGTAACTTGAAAAACTCATTGGAACGCGCCGGCCATGTAATCACAGGTGGCAAGGATAGAGATACAGCTGTGGAATTGGCGAATAAAGCGGAAGAACACATACAGTTTATTTTAGAATAAATGCGGATAGCTTGCATTGGTAACATGAATAATATTATTGCTCCCACGGCGCAATATTTATCAGACATGGGCCATGAAGTAGATTTGTTTTTATTGTATGAATTTGATCATTTTAAACCAGAAGCAGATTACCAAAATCCAGAGGATATTCGATTTAATATTAAAAGAATCGAGATGGAATTTGCGGGAGTAATGCAATTGTCAACAGCCACATTGAAAGAGAATTTCGAGGGATATGACTTTTACATAGGCACCGATTATGCCCCTGCATTATTGGCAAGAATAGGAAAAAAAATAGACCTTTTCGCTTGGGCGGGAACAGATTTATTCGATTGGCCTTTTTATAAATCTGCATATCGAATACCCCAACTATGGGAGTGCAATTTATACCAAACAGCGGCCTATCAATATGAGGGTATACGCGCTGCCAAAACGCTTCCTATGAGTGTCAATAACAACTTTATATCCCATGCCATTCATAAAGTTGGAGCCGCAGGTAGGATTATAGAGCCATTGCCATTTATGTATTATCCTTTATTAAAGGAGATAAATACTATAGATACTCCTCGGGTAAAGCGCATGCGCGAAATCAAAGATTCTCATGATTTTGTATGGATTCAGCAGAGCAGGCAATGGTGGAAAACAGCGCCTTCCCATATTACCAAGGGGAACGATATATTTTTAAGTGGAGTTGCTTCTTTTATTTCTAAGTTTCCCGAAAAAAAGATTGCAATTGTATTGTTTGAATACGGTGCTGATGTTGAAGCATCTAAAAAACTTATAGAGGAACTGGGAATCGCATCGCATGTGCATTGGATGCCTACTGTGTTGCGCAAAGAAATGCTTGCCTTGTTATCCATGGCAGATTTAGGAATTGGGCAATTTGGAAGTGAAAGTTGGTACTTATACTGTTCCAATGCTGAAATTTTGGCTACAGGTATAGGGTATATTGGGTATCGTGACGATGCGTTCTATTTAAAAAAGGGCATGACATTGTATCCAATGTTTAATTGCAATAGCGCGGATGAAATTTGTGATGCATTTGAAACGTATATTCATGATAAGGCCCATCAGCAGGCATTGGCAGAAGAAGCACAACTTTGGCTAAGGGAGTATAATGAAAAGAAATTTCTAGAGAATATCGAAGAAATCATTGCGGATACAAAGAGTTCAAATTTGCCCATGAATGCCCTTTTGCGTCTGAGATGGATGCGATTAAAGATGGAGGTTGTAGCTTTAATTAACAGGCTGGTTCTGTTATCACGTTCTGAGTTTCTGAGGAAAAAAGTTCTTGAATGGCCCGTATCTTAAGGTTGTTTACGCAACATTTCCCTTACGAAGGGGGAGAGACCTTTTTAACAGAGGAATTATCTCAGTTAAGCGCAGCATTTGACACCGTGATTCTAATGCCTTCAGATGTTACTTCAAGAGAGTTACAGATGGAGTTGCCTGGCAATGTGCATATCGAGGAGCTTACGTATAGCTCGAATAACCTGCGTTTGCGGAGGATTTTAGGGAAGTATGGCTTGCGGATTTTAGGTATGTATGTATATGAATTTTACAAGTCTAAACATCGGTGGAAGTATGTATTGGAAGCCAAATGGAATGTATTGCGTTTGGTTGGTCTAATTAATAAATCCGAATCTATTCCGCAGGAATGGAAAGAAGAGGATAGCATTTGGTATACCTATTGGTTTAATGACTGGACGAGTATATTGGCGTGGAAGCGCAGATTGGGTTGGAAAAACAGATTGGTGACGCGAGCACACGGCTTTGATTTTGATGAAGCTCAACGCACAAGTGGCTACCATCCTTTCAGGCATTGTGAAATGCAAGACGTAAATCAAGTGGTTCAAATTTCAGATTATGGGAAGAACTACATGTTGAAGCAGTTGGGCAAGGATTTGCCAATCTCTCGATCTTATCTGGGTTCGAAGGATTGTGGTGAAGGTCCTGTAAACTTAGACAATGTGTATACATTGGTTACATGCAGCAACTTGGTGCCTTTAAAACGACTGCAACTCATGCCACTTCTTCTTTCGCACATAGAGCTTCCTTTTCAATGGATACACTTTGGTGGAGATGATTCGCGATTGGCTTCTTTGGCAGCATTAACACAAAACTATTTGGATGCAACCCAATTCGAGTTTAAGGGACTAAAAAGCAATTCAGAGATTTTGGAGTTTTATAAAGAAAATGCGGTAGATGTATTCATGAATATTAGTGAAATGGAAGGACTTCCATTTTCAATGATTGAGGCATCTTCATTTGGAATTCCGCTTATGGGCTGTGCAGTATGCGGTGTACCAGAGATTGTAAACGAAGCTACGGGATTATTAATTCCTAAAGACTTTGACCCTAAAGAGGTGGCAAAGCAACTGGAATTAAAACTACAAACCACTTTTAGAGACAAGCGTTTTAGAAGTGGTGTTCGAGAATTTTGGAAGAAGAATTTCAGGGCAGACAACAATTACCCTGATTTTATATCTAATAACATAAAAAGAGAAAATTAACTATGTGTGGAATTGCAGGTATCTGGAATCTAAATGAAAACGTCTTGCCAATGGAGAGATTGGTTAAATTTACGGATTCCATTATTGAACGCGGACCCGACGGCAGCGGGTATGAATTATTTCAGAACAATACGCTGGGATTGGGTCACAGGAGGTTGTCTATACTAGACTTAACCGAGGCTGGGAAACAACCCATGTTTTTTGCCGATAACCGATATGCGATAACTTACAATGGGGAGGTTTTCAACTTTGAAGAAATCCGCACCGAGCTTGAGAGTAAGGGATATATATTTAAAACCCAAACAGATACGGAGGTATTATTGGCTGCGTATCATCAATGGGGCGAGGGGTGCTTAAATCGTTTTAATGGCATGTGGGCTTTTGCCATTTGGGATGAAAAAGAGCAGGAGTTGTTTATGGCTCGCGACCGTTTTGGCATTAAGCCATTTTATTATTTGCACAAACCGGGTGAAATATTGGCATTTGCCAGTGAAACGAGGGCTTTCAAACAGCTAGATGGGTATGCCCGTGAGTTTGACATGCAGATGATAGATTTTCAATTGGAAGGCGCTAGAATTCACGGCTCAGGATATTCCATTTACAAGGAAATATATCAGATACTACCAGGGCACTGTGTGCGTTTGAAGAAGAACGGCCCTTTCAAACAAAAGCGCTGGTGGCATATCAAAGACCATGTGAGGAGCAATATCCCCAAAACCTTGGAAGCACAAGCCGAAGAATTCTATACTATCTTTAGGGATGCTTGTCGTATACGTTTGATTAGCGATGTAAGTGTAGGCACTGCATTAAGTGGCGGATTAGACTCAAGTAGCGTATATTCTGTTGTGTATGATTTGTTGCAAAATGAAAGCATGCATAGAACCCATGCAGACAGCCAGAAGGCATTTGTAGCTACCTTTCCGGGCTTACTTGCAGACGAGAGACATTATGCAGAAGAGGCGATTTCATACACCAAAGGACCTGCAGTTTTCTTGGATCAGGAATATGGATATTTGCCAGATAGGGTTGTAAGTGATACACTGCTGTTTGATGCATTAAATGTGGGACCAATTACTTCGGTTTCTGGAATTTATGCGGGTATGAAAAAGTCTGGCATTACCGTATCTATGGATGG
>JBEIRK010000147.1:0-5402 GCA_040376005.1 Flavobacteriales bacterium | reverse complement strand
GATGTAGATGTACAAGTGATTGGTGTTGTTATCGGCGATGAAGCCCGCGCCTATCCTGTATATATGCTTGGATACCACCATCGTGTGATGGATACCCTCGCCGGGACTCCCATTTTTGTGACCTATTGCACCGTGTGCCATACGGGTCGTATTTTCAGTCCTGTTGTTCAAGGCGATACTCTTGCTTTTCATTTGGTAGGGATGGATCATTTTAATGCCATGTTTGAAGATGACCGCACGGGATCTTGGTGGCGACAAGCTACGGGCGAGGCGGTTACAGGTCCAATGAAAGGGCTTAAACTGCCTGAAATACCTTCAACCCAAATGACACTTTCCCAATGGTTAAGAATGTATCCCAATAGCAAAATCATGCAAGGTGACCCAAAACGGGAGGCCGAATACAAGAGGTTGTTGGGTTATGAAAATGGCCGTGGAGGAAAACTTACAGGACGCGATACAGGCAGCTGGAAAACCAAGAGTTGGGTACTTGGTATACAAGGGGTGAGGGGCGCAAAAGTGTATGATTGGAATCACTTGCAGCGTAAGGGTTGGCTTGTAGACACCTTTGAAAATAAAACACTTTTACTCATGAAAACCTCAGATACAGCAGGCTATTCAGCTTGGTACATACCAGTTGGTATGGAAGATTTTGTAGAGGTAGAAATTGGAGAATTTGGGATAGGCACACCGGGTTTTTCAGTAAATCACTTGGGGGAGTTTACCGTACTGCATGAAATGAAATCTGGTTCTGATATGATTCATATTGAACGAGGCAGTTTTCATCTGAAACCCGCACCCGTGTTTCAAGAATTTTGGCACAGCTGGAATCAGTTTCACCCGGGTAGCGTGCGCTATACAGGTAAGTAGGACTGCAGAACCGTCAATGCAAGCGGCGGTATGTCGCGTATTTCAGTTTGATTAAATTAGGATAGGATAGGTGTGTTGTCGCACAAGGGCACAGTGCTGTTTATTCTGTTTTGGATCAATGCAGTTATAGGATTGTATCTTCCTTTGGCACTTTTTTATAAAAATTATTTTCAGGTGGTGAAAACTGTGAAATTTATTTAAATGATACAATATCAATATTTTAAGTAATTTACTAACCGTTTATAATCGTTTATAATCGGATATAAACGGAAATAATCGGATATACTCCGTTTAAGTAACGCCGGTGAAATGAGTTTTGCATCAACAAATCGAAACAAACGTTTAACATTATTTACATTTTTAGAATTATGAAAAATCAAATTGAAATCACAGACAACAACATCCAGGCACTTGTTAGAGAAAGCGCAAGCGTAAAAATCGCAGGAACCGTAAGCACAGCTCCCGAGTTCCGTGTATTGGCCGGCGGAAAAGCGATGGCTACCTGCCTCATGCTCACGTTTGAAACTGCAGTGGCAGACAATGGTGTGGAGACACGCAAAAAAGTTTGGAGACAACTAGTGGCTTGGGGTAAAACTGCTGAGTTTTTGAAGCGCAATTTTAGCGCTGGTCGCAAAGTTATTGTGGATTGCACGGAGAGAAACCGCAGTTATGTAGATGCGAATGGGAAGGAAAGACATGCACATGAGTTTTTGGTGAACCGAGTGTTACACATGTCTGCCGAGAAGAAAACTGCATTGCGTTTGAGTGGTGATTGCTAATTGAGAGAACAACATTTATTGAACATTATAACACGTATTATTATTATGAAAAACATGAGAAATTCTGTACAGATTATTGGAAACGTTGGCAATGTGCCTGAATTGAAAGAATTTAAAGGGGGTAAAGTGGCAGCGCGATTCAGCGTGGCCACCCACGAGACCTACAAGGGCGCCGCGGGAGAAAAAGTAGAAAGTACCTGCTGGCATCAAGTGGTAGCATGGGGCTCTATGGCGGACTTTGTGTCTAAACATCTGACTAAGGGACGCACAGTGGCCTTGGAGGGAAAATTGAGTAGCCGCAGTTATGAAGATCGTGAAGGCCGCAAGCGCTATGTAACAGAAATTGTAGCCAGCGATGTGGTGCTTACCGGTAAGAAAAAACACGACATTACGGAGGCTGTATTGGAGTCAAACAATTAAATTATTGTGTATTTAAATTTATAGTGAATTATCGAAATCAAATTATGAAAAATCTAAAAAATTCTGTTCAGATTATTGGAAATGTTGGCGGGAATCCGGAAGTGAAGCAGCTCGATGGCGGCAAGATGATGGCGCGTTTTAGTGTGGCCACCAATGAAAGTTACCGCACTGCCGCTGGCGATGTTGTTAAAAATACAACATGGCACAATTTAGTGGCGTGGGGAAACACAGCCAAGTACATCAGTGAGTATCTCACCAAGGGGAAAGAGGTGGCTGTGGAAGGCAAATTAAGCAACCGCAGCTATGAGGACAAGAACGGTGAGAAACGCTTTGTGACGGAGATTGTGGTGAATGAAGTACTGTTGCTTGGACGCCGCGAAAACTAATGCGCCAATTCACTTGCATTGAGGCAGATTGCCGATTTGCTATGGATAGCGCTTGAGATTGTGCTGTCTGTGCTGAAAACCAAAGAATTTACAGGTATAATGACCGTGATGTCTTGGGAGGACGAACACCGTTCTTCAGACTGGCAGCGGAAAGAAATGCATCGTTAGATAATCTGAGTTTGGCCGGATAGTGCAAAGAGAGGACAATCACACTGGATTGCCGCTTACATTCCGATGCCCCTTTGCGCAAGTGAAGGGGCGTTTTTTTTGTCACTGTTAATTATTGCAAGTATGGAAGTGCGCTACCTCTTCTATTCATAGCACGAAGAATGAGTTTTTGTCTTCCTGCTGCCGGGTAGCCACCGATTTTCCAACGTCTCGGTGCTGGGAAAATACTTCCAATGCCGGCTGCTTGATTTTTGGAAAGTGCGGCAGCAGATTTTTGGTAATACTCTTGTGCTGCCGCTTCTGCACCGAAGATTCCGGGACCTGTTTCTGCAACATTGAGATACACTTCCATAATGCGTTTTTTACCCCAAATAAACTCAATAAGTATTGTGAAATATGCCTCCAATCCTTTGCGCACATAGCTGCGGCCATTCCATAGGAAAACATTCTTTGCAGTTTGCTGGCTTATGGTACTCGCACCGCGCACTTTTCCTCCGCGTTCGTTGTATTTCATTGCTGCTTTTATAGCCGCAAAATCGAAGCCATGGTGTTCTGTAAAATTGCCATCTTCCCCGCAGATTACAGCGAGTTGCATATTCTTAGAAATGTTTTCAATAGGCACCCATTCACGTTTCAGTGCTTCTCCGCGGTCGAGTCTTTGCGAGATCATTGTGAGAGTTGTTGGCGGGTTGACCCACTTAAAAAGCAACACTACGAGCAGGGTGCTGGTAAAGAAAATGATCGCAATACGGATGACCCATCTTCTGATAAGGAGAAACCATGCAGCCTGAAACAATGCACTCATGCTGCAATAATGCGAAAAAAATCAGAAAAACAGTATTTAAAGTTACCCCAAGGGCGACAGAACAAAATCTGCCCCTTATTTTTTGATGCCTGCTTGGCGGCAGATATCATCATAGGACAAATCTCGCAATTCGCTTTCAGAGTAGCGACTTAGAGGATTTGTGCTTCCAGATTTTTGCCCAGTAACCCGTGAAGATGCTTTTGGAATGATGATGTATCGGAACTGATGCCCTGCACTGGGGCCGCCAGATGGATAGAAATAATCGGAGTTCTGCAAGCGAATAGAAATTTGCCCGGGCGAAACAGCCATGGTCCATTCGTCGGTATTGTTTGCAGATACCGAAGTTATAATTTTGGTGGGGAGCAATCCTACATGCCCTTCTTCCCATATGCCCGCATCGTAGCCACTCAATTTGGCATACAATAAAATAACACTGTTTTCAATGGTTTCAGAAGTAATGTCTTCAGCCGTCATTTGGGTGCGGAAATACTTGCCACCGTTGACCGTGCCTAATTCTTCCCACAAAGAGGTTTTGCCCAAAGGCATAAACCACTCGGAACCTGTTATTCCACTTTCCTTGATTTGCGGTCCGCCATTTTTATCCACCTTGCAAGAAGATAAAAAGGCCACTGAAAGACCCGCAATTGCAATTCCCCATAGCTGTTTCATGATGGTTGTAGATTAAATGTCAAATTCGATATTAGCGAATTTTGACGAATAATCAAAATCTGTGACAGTAAGGTTGCACTTTTGTGACAGAAATCACAGTGCAGGTAGTTTGTGCCTTTCTTAGAAACCCTGTACTCCGTTGACTGTGGTGTATTTGAGCACCACATTTTTATCCGGATAAATTCTTTTGAACGCACTTTGCACCATCAGCGTTCCCTCATGAAAACCGCAGAGAATGAGTTTGAGTTTTCCTGGATAGGTATTGATATCACCAATGGCATAAATACCCGGAATATTGGTGCTGTAGTCTGTAGTGTTAACTACCACTGCATTTTTTTCGATTTCTAATCCCCAGTCGCCGATAGGACCTAACTTTGGTGATAAACCAAACAAGGGAAGATAATAGTCTACATCGAGCATCAGTTCCTCAGCATCGCTTCTTTCAATACGCACCCGTTCCAAATGAGAATCGCCTTCAAGACCTATGATTTCTGCATTGGTGATGAGATGGATTTTGCCTTTGTTGCTCAAATCAATGGCTTTTTGCACGCTGTCAGGGTGGCCGCGGAATTCTGTGCGTCGGTGAACCAAAGTGACTTTGTCTGCTACCTCAGCAAGGAAAATGGACCAATCCAATGCGGAATCACCACCACCTGCAATAACAATGTTCTTGCCTCTAAATTTCTCCGGGTCACGCACAATATAGTCAACGCCTTTGTCCTCATAAGCTGCAATGTTCGAAATGGGAGGTTTGCGGGGTTCAAAGCTGCCTAAGCCGCCTGCAATTGCGACATTGGGAGCCTTGTGCTGAGTGCCTTTATTTGTGGTTACAATAAATTGTCCATCTTCAGTTTGAGAAATGGTTTCTGCCCGTTCACCTAGGGTGAAACCCGGTTTGAATGGACTTGCCTGTTTCATGAGGTTGTTTACCAATTCTTCTGCCGTTACTTCCCAATAGCCCGGGATATCATAAATGGGCTTTTTGGGGTATATCTCGGTAAGTTGGCCGCCTGGTTTAGGCAAGGCATCAATAAGGTGGCAGCGGAGTTTGAGCAAGCCTGCTTCAAAAACAGTAAACAAACCTACGGGTCCAGCGCCGATAATGATGATGTCTGTCTCAATCATGATTTGGCGGCAAAGTTACCCAACAGATGTTTGGGTTTGGTAATAAATATCACATTTGGGGTGGCAATGGTTAGCCGCATAAGCCAATAGAACAAAGTTGGCTTCGGTTTGGTTTTCGAGGCCCTAGTCAATCCTGACAAAAGTGCCTTTGCGCCATTCGAAAATCTTTCCATCCAAAATGAT
>JBEIRK010000057.1:0-16359 GCA_040376005.1 Flavobacteriales bacterium | reverse complement strand
CCTTGGTGTTTTTAACATTAGTCATGGCACTTTGGAATCTTTCTGTTTCACTGATACCACTCTCAACAAAAGAATTGAACAATCGTTCTACTGAGGTGCAAAAAGTACACGGCTTAGGGCATGCGATTTTTATATCGCACCACCGTGTAGAATTGGAGAATTATATTGCTGTGCATGAGAGCAGTGGTACTATAAAAAATACATCATTTCCCCTTTTATTAAAATCACCTGCAGATGCAGAAAATGAGGATGATTTAAGTCAATTTATAGCAATACAGCAGCTCGCTGGCAAACGTATTTACACAGATTGTATTCGCTATCCTGAGATACAAAATCGTAAAAACATGTTGGGGGGTAATAAGAATGATGCCTTTTTCCAGAAATACGGTACTACCGTGGTGGATTCATTTCCTACAATGGCGGGATGGGTTTATATCTCGCGTCTTGAAGGCAGGAAGAACCCTTAATTGGTTACCAGCTCAGAAAGGGAGGCAATACGTTTTAGGCCGCTGTCTCCTACCCTGTATATGGTACCCCCAAACTTTTCTATGAGGCGGTAATCGTGCGTAGCCATGAGTATAGCGGTACCCTCTTTACAAATGGCATGTAGGAGGCTCATAATTTCATCACTGACTTGAGGATCTAAGTTTCCGGTAGGTTCATCGGCAAGAATCACTTCTGGATTATTGAGCATTGCACGGGCAATAACAAGGCGTTGTTGTTCACCTCCGGAGAGTTCGGCTGGAATTTTATAATCCTTCGTTTCAAGGCCTACTTTCTTCAGCACTTCTCTGGCGCGCACAAGCATTTCATCTCTATTTTTCCACCCGGTAGCTTTGAGCACAAATAGCAGATTATCCAAGGCATTTCTATCGGTGAGGAGTTGGAAATCTTGAAAAACAATTCCAATATGCCTGCGGAGAAAGGGGATTCTACCTTTTTTAAGGTCACGTAGAATAAAATCGCCCACGCTGCCTTCACCTTCTTCAAGAGGGAGTTCACCGTATAAGGTTTTAAGCAAAGAGGATTTACCCGAACCGGTTCTCCCTACAAGGTAGGCAAACTCACCTTTTTGTACCGTAAGATCAACCTGACGTAGGACGGGGAGCCGACCTTGAAAAACGGTAACATTTTTTAGCTGAATTGCAGCGTCCATCGATTACAAAGAAACTACGGACACAGGCTTGAACCTCAATAAAAATATGCACATGTGTGTGCAATGAGAAATTAATATTCCCAATCTTCTGTGCCGGAGCTAAAGTCAGGGTTTCCGGTATCCGCACTCGGGTCTACCAAATTCCAATCAATCGGCTCAATACCATGAGATTCGAGGAACTCATTGGTTCTGCTGAAGTGATGGTTGCCAAAGAATCCTTTATCTGCTGAGTAAGGGCTTGGGTGATGCGATTTCAGAACCAGGTGTTTGGTAGGATCAATAAGTTCTTCCTTTTCTTGGGCTTCTCTGCCCCAAAGGATAAACACGAGGTGGTCTTTATCTTGGCTCAAAGCTGAAATTGCTGCAGCGGTGAGTTCTTCCCAACCGTGTCCGTGGTGGCTTTTGGGCTGACCTGCGCGCACCGTCAAAATGGTATTTAAAAGCAGTACGCCTTGATGTGCCCATTTTTCAAGATTGCCTGAATATGGGATGCTGCAGCCAAGGTCATTATTCAATTCACGGAAAATATTCACCAAACTTGGTGGTTTTTTCTGGCCATCATTCACAGAGAAACAAAGGCCATTTGCCTGGCGCGGACCGTGATAAGGGTCTTGACCAATAATCACACATTTTACGTTGTCAAAGGGGGTATAGTCAAATGCAGCAAAAATTCTTTTGCCCGGAGGGTAAATCACATACCCTGCTTGCTTTTCTTTAAGTAGGAATTGTTTCAAATAACCAAAATAGGGCTGTTCAAATTCATGTTGTAGAATTTGATACCAACTTTCATCGATTCTTATTCCTCTATCCTCCGAGGAGTTATTTCCTGTGCTATCTGCCATACCTTGTATCTGTTTGCAATTCTATATGAAATGTCTGATTAATTTACGAAATTACTTAATTATTTAACATTCTGCTATCCAAATAGTTCTTCAAGTTCCTTTTCATCCAATGAACTAAAGAAATTTTCTTCATCCGGAATAATGCTTCCAGCCAATTCTGTTTTGCGTTTTTGAAGGAGTAGTATTTTCTCTTCAATAGTTCCTCTGGTAATGAAACTGTAGCTAAAAACCGTTTTGTCCTGACCAATACGGTGGGCGCGGTCTTCTGCCTGTTTCATGGTAAAAGGATTCCACCATGGATCTGCTAGGAAAACATAATCCGCTGCGGTAAGATTAATACCACTATTTCCTGCTCTGAGAGACAACAAGAATACTTTTATACTTGGATCATTTTGGAACTTGTCGATTTCATTTTTACGCTGGTTCAAATCCGTACTTCCATCTAGGTATGCATAGGGAATGCCATCATCATCGAGCATTTCTTTAAATACAGAGAGATAGGAAACAAACTGTGAGAATACGAGTACTTTATGATCGCCATCAATGGCCCTGCGCAGCATATGGCGTATTTCTTCATCCTTGCCACTTCTGCCCTCAAACTCTTGGTCCTTGAGGACAGGATTTAAGGCCAATTGACGCAGGTGCATCAATCCATTAAGAATTTTGAGTTTGCTTCTTGCAATACCCATTTCTTGCACATGGCCTAAAATCTCATTGCGATACTGGCTTTTCACCTTCTCGTAGAGGGCAGCCTGTTCTTCACTCATTTCGCAGAAGTGAATCTTCTCTATTTTTTCTGGAAGTTCTTTTGCGACTTGCTTCTTGGTTCTTCTCAGGATAAACGGTTCGAGAATCCTTCTTAACTCTTCACTCTTCTTCTGATCTGCCTTCTTTTCAATGGGTCGAATAAACTGTTTATCGAAGTATCCATAAGAGCCTAGCAAACCTGGATTGAGAAAATGCATTTGGCTCCAAATATCCAAGAGTGTATTTTCTATGGGTGTACCTGTGAGGGCAATTCTATGCGAGGCTTTTATACGCTGCAGGTTTCTAGCGGTTAAGGATGCAGGATTTTTAATCGCTTGGCTTTCATCCAAAACGAGACATACAAACTCATAGGCTTCGAGTTTTTCAGCGTCTAGGCGCATGGTACCATAACTGGTAACAATGACATCGTATTTTGGAAACTCTTTCAGCAATTTGTGTCTTCCAATCCCTGCATACACAAGAACTTTAAGACCTGGAGTAAATTTCTCCGCTTCTGCTTTCCAGTTGTGCAACAGGGATTTAGGTGCAAGAATGAGTACTGGTTTTTTTGCAGCCATTGCGGCCGCATCTGCAGCACTCCCTTTACCCGCGCTTGCCGCAACTTGTTGTCGCTGTTGTTGGCTCAAATGCTCAATAATGGCGAGGGTTTGCACTGTTTTACCCAAACCCATATCATCCGCCAATAGTGCACCTATTTTATTATCAATTAGGAAGCGCATCCAATTGTAACCGTGGTGCTGGTAATCGCGTAAATCTGCTTTTAATCCTTCTGGGATTTCGAAATGGGGAATATTATCTGCGTCTAGATTTTCTAGCCAACCTTTATCTATAAATTTCTCCTCACCAATCAATTCGCCCAAGTCTTCCAGCAATGAAAAGTGCATATTTTTCAGTCGGAAGGAATCTTCGTGCACTTCTGCAAAATGTGCAATACGTGCAAATTGGGTAAACCATTCTTCAGGAAGTACGGCTACAGAACCATCAGGAAGGATAAACTCACGTTTGTTTTCTAGAATATTCTTTCGCAGCCTTGCAAAAGGTATTTTAAAATTGCCAAAATGCACAATTGAACGAACATCAAACCAGTCATTGTCTTTAACCACATCCAATTGCAGGTTGATATTCCCTAGGAAATAGTTTACGACTTGAGAGTCTTGTTGAATCTCAAAACCCTGTCTTTTCAATTCCTCAGCATTCTCATTGATCCATGAAATCACATTGAGTTGGTGGGCTTCTTCTTCTAGACGGAACAAGCTTCCTTCAAAATGGGTTAAGCCCAATTCTTTCAGGAAGTGGATTTTTTCATTTTCCCAGTTAAAACTGCGGCGAATGCGATGAAACAAATAGGAATCGCCTTTTTTCTCTACGGTCACATTCACCTTTTTATTTACATGAAAAGGAAAATTCCAATTGCCATAATGAAAATGCAGAGAGAGGTAGGTATGTTCACCAAAACCCGTCATGAGTTTCAGTACCGGTGAGGCTTGAAACTGCTCAGTTACAATATCAAATCCTTTGGCATAGACATCGTGATTTTCTAACAGCGGTTGTACAAATTTCTCCATGTAGGTATCTTCATTTCTGGGATCGACATGGATGAATTTTTTGGTTAGAAACGGCTTTATTTTATTTCCATGAACGTGCTTTGGAAAATGATACAAGCCAGTTGGCGTAAGCAACCAAGCAGGTTGTGCCACCAACATTTCGGAGTCATTGTTATAATATTCAACCTTTTCCCCACCCTGTTTTATAGTAGCAAAATAATTGGTACCTGTTTCATCGCGGCGGAAGTGGAACAATACGGTAGCGGGTTCTTCAGAATATTTCACCGCATTGGGAGAAACTTCAGTAGCGCTGGGCGCAGTAAACAAGGGGTAGTTGCGAATGAGGGTAAGTACTTTAACCAATCGTTTTTCAATGAAAGCCCTCACGAGCTTATGCATATCCTCGTTATAGTGTTTATTGAAAAACTCTGCAGCCCTTAACTTTTTAGTTCCTGTGTAGAATCTTTTAATGATTGCCTCAGCTTCAAAATCCTCAATAATATTTACGGCTTCCGTTTGTTCTGCATTGAGGCGATAGTATGCAGTTGTTTTTTCGCGAATTCTCTGATAGGTTAAGCTATAATCTCCATTGGGCAGGAGCAGCACCGCATTGGCCTCCACAAGCATCCCTAAGTGTGGGTGCTTTATAAAAGTAAATACAACTTCGAAGGGTTGAATGTTATTTACTTCCATAGGAATGAATATCGCTTAAAACTTGGATGAATACTGTTTGAAACAAGGATTTATTTATCTTAAAAACCCGCAAATTACTTCTAATTTATAACTTTGCAAAATGGAATTCAAAATCGCCCCCGATAATTCTATTAATTTAAGCAAGCAAGAACGTTATGAAAATTTGCTACAAGCCTTAACTGGCTTGATAGAAGAAGAAACAGACCTCATTGCAGGACTCGCAAATACCAGTGCATTATTACGAGAATATTTTGGCTGGTGGTGGATCGGATTTTACATTGTGAGGGACAATGAACTTGTTTTGGGCCCTTTTCAAGGTCTAGTAGCTTGCACAAGGATTGGTTTTGGAAAAGGTGTTTGTGGAACTGCTTGGAAGCAAAAAGAAAGCATCATAGTACCGAATGTTCATGAATTTCCGGGTCATATAGCTTGCAGTGCTGCGAGCAATAGTGAGATTGTAATACCCATTCTCGTTGGGAATGAAGTTCGCGCTGTGTTAGACGCAGATAGCGTGGATTTGGCAGCTTTTGACGCAGTGGATGCCGAATATTTAAACAAAACAGCCGACTTATTAAGCCGGCTGTTTTGATATTGGGTATAACCCAAAAGTAAGAGATATTTTAGTCGAATTTCACATCTGTGAACACGCCCGCAGTCACAGTGTGAGAAGGTGTTTTCGGATTTGCAGAATTCTTGGGTACCATATTAAAGTTAAAGGTACCACTGCAGGTTTTAAGAGAGTCGCTAAAGGAAGTAAGGGTGATAGAACCTGTTGTATTGTAATCACTAAATCCGTAATCATAGGCTACCATGCCCAGTTTGCCGTAAAAATATGCAGAAGCAGTTCCGGCCTTTTTTGGAGGGAAATTGCCAATGGTATAGGTACCTTTTCTCGCAGAACTTAGCACAATTTCAAAAGCCATTGAAGTAGAGTCATTGCCAATTACGCGGGCTGCAGAAAGGCTCAATGTATCGCCAAAAATAGATCCTTCATTACCATAAATATTTTGATCGAAAGAGAAGAAAGAATCAATGTACTTAACTACATATTTCTTCGAAGGCCCATCGCTTATCCACTCCTTACCGTTCGCTTTGCAAACTATTTTACCCTTGTTTGCTTGAGAAGTATTTGTGTTGTTTTGGTTATCATCTGTATTACTATCTTTTTTACAGGCTTGTGCTCCGAAAAGCATTACAGCGGATGCCGCTGCGAAAAGTGAAACTCTAATCATGTGGCAAATGTAAACGGAAGGCAAAGCATAGGGACCAAACCATAGCGAATTTTTATTCAGAATTCAGGATATTTGTCCAATGTTGAATACAGAAACAGACAAGACAGCAATGGATATGCAACACAAGAAAAAGGAAAGTAGAAAATTGGCATTGCTTATTTTGGTGGCATCCTTGGGCTATTTTGTGGACATATATGATCTCATCTTATACAATGTAATCAAAATCGAAAGTCTAACCAGCCTTGGCATTCCTTTGGAATCGGAAAGTCTGTTGTTTCGCTGGCAAATGGGTGGCATGCTTATTGGCGGCTTACTCTGGGGTATTTGGGGAGATAAACGGGGGCGATTATCCGTGCTTTTCGGAAGTATTTTAATCTATAGCATAGCCAATTTTGCCAATGCCTTTGCTACGGATATTCACAGTTACAGTCTCTGGAGATTTATTGCCGGTATTGGCTTGGCGGGAGAATTGGGCGCAGCAATCACCTTGGTGAGTGAGAGTTTACCCAAACATAAACGCGGCATAGGCACCATGATTATTGTAACCGTGGGTGCATTAGGTGCGGTATTTGCCTATTTCGTTTCGGAAGAGGGACATGTTATTGGGCCATGGCTAAGTCAGTTTTTTGAGCATAGCTTAGAACCTTGGCAGATCAGTTATATCATAGGTGGTATTTTGGGATTGCTCTTATTGCTATTGCGTGCAAGCACCTTTGAAAGTGGCCTATTTCATGCGTTAAAACAAACAGAAGTAAAGAAGGGTGATTTCAAAATGCTCTTCAGAAATTGGCCTACATTCAAGAAATATTTGGCTTGCATACTCATAGGACTTCCTGTGTGGTATGTTATCGGAATTATTATTGCCTTAGCGCATAACTTATTGCCGGAAATAGGTGTTGCGGGTGGTGAAACGGTGAGGACGAAAGAGCTGGTACTCTTTGGTTACATCGGTTTGAGTTTGGGCGATCTCATTTCCGGAATCTTAAGCCAATTGTTGCAGAGCCGTAAAAAGGTTATTTATATCAACTTATTTGCGATAATCCTATTTTCATCCGTATTCCTTTTCTCTGAGCATGTAAGTGTTACTTGGCTGAAGCTTATGTGTTTGATACTGGGTGCAGCTACAGGGTATTGGGCGCTTTTTGTAACCAATGCTAGCGAGCAATTTGGAACAAATATTCGCAGCACTGTGACGGCTACCGTTCCTAACTTTGTTCGATTTGGTGTAGTGCCACTCACCTTAAGCTATGAGTGGATTGTAAAATCTGGCGGATTCGAAAAGCCACATATTGCAGCTGCCGTGATTACGGGTATCGTGAGTTTGGCCTTGGCACTATGGGGCACCTATACCATCAAAGATAGCTTCTCCAAAGATTTGGACTACTACGAAGAAGCGCAGTAATTCTAATCTTTTTTTGTTTTCCCCTCATGAGGGTGAAGTGTATCATGGATTTTAACTTCTATTTGAGCTTCCACTTTATACAGATCTTCTGCAATAATTTCAGAAATGGAAAGTTCTTCATCTTTCTTGTGTTGCAAGCCTAACTTGGGCATAAAATACATCGCGGCAACAAACACAAAAATTGCGAATGCCAAGTACACGTGGATGAAAGAAAGTCCGATAGCGATAATATACAAAGCCAATCCCAATCGGTTTCTTCGTTTGTTTCGAGCATGAACTTCTGCCGGAATTAATTCCGTAAAAAACCCTTTTTTGCGAGCATAGGAACCCATCCAAGTAAAACTGATAGAGCACATAAAAAGCACTACACTATAAAAAACAGAAGCAATGGGTTTTTCGTGATGGGCACCTAAAAATGCGGTAGGGATAGGCACTAGGGATAGCCAAAAAAGCAAATTCAAATTCAGCCAAAGAATTTGGCGGTCGCCATGTTTCAGCTTATGGAAGAAATTATGGTGATTCACCCAATAAATCCCCAGCATCAAAAAGCTCATAGCATAGGCAATAAGCCTGTGAACAAACACATCTATATTCTGAATACGATCTTCTAAGTATACGGGGGGCTTTACTTCCAAAATCATCAGTGTGATGATAATGGCGATTACACCGTCGCTAAAAGCTTCAAGTCTTTGGGTAGTAAAAACCGAATCTGGCAATTTTGTTTTCATAAAAGGTAACACCGCAATGATACAAAAAATCTGCAATCATTACCTTTGCTACATGTCATCTAAACTATCCTATGCAGAAAAAACGGTACTTTCTGTATTGCGCGAACAGCGCAAAGGTTCAATGAACGCAGTGAGGGTATGGAGTAGACTGCCTGCCAATTCAGGTTTAGACAAAGACAGCGTATACAAATCTCTCTTAAAGTTGGTGCAAAAAAATTTAGCCTTACAGGTAAGCAAGGGCAATTTCATGTACTTGCAACCACCCAGCACCTTACAAGGGAGAATACGATTTGGCTCTAAGGGAGATGCTTATGTAGTGGCAGGTGAAGGTGAACAAGCCATTGAATACTTTGTACCCGAGGAGTTTGTTTCTAATGCCTTGCCAGGTGACTTGGTAGAGATCATTACCGTGAGCAGCAGGAAGAAAACCATTGCTAAAATCAGCAGTGTTGTTGAAAGAAGCAGCACTCCTATTGTGGGTGTGTTGGATGTATTTGAAGGGAATGCTTGGCTGTTGCCCGATAAGAAGAACTTCCCATTTGACATAAGAATTGAAGAAAAAATAGACCCGAAATTAGACCATCACAAAGCATCGGTAATTGTTAAGGATTTCCCCTCAAACGGCAGAAATCCAATAGGAACGATTTCGGAAATTCTTGGAAAAACAGGGAGTAATGATGCAGAAATGCACAGTATTGTTGCAGAATTTGGCTTCCGAGTCTCATTTCCCGAATCGGTAGAAAAAGAAACCCAGCCATTCCCTGACACCTTGCAAGCAGGCAAGCAGTATCCCGATCGCAAGGATTTTCGAAACATATTAACTTTTACCATAGACCCTGCCGACGCAAAAGATTTCGATGATGCATTGAGCTTTGAGGTGCTTGAAAATGGAAATTATAGCATTGGGGTGCACATTGCAGATGTGAGCCATTACGTAACCCGCGGCTCTGCCTTAGATGATGAAGCATTGAAGCGCGGAACATCCGTGTATTTGGCGGACAGAACCATACCCATGCTGCCCGAAAAATTGAGCAACAACTTGTGCTCACTGCGCCCGAATGAGGACCGATTTGCCTTTTCCGCGGTGATGGAAATAACAGAATTGGGCGAAGTGCAGCGCAGGTGGTTTGGAAAAACCGTCATTCACAGTGACCGCAGGTTCAGCTATGAAGAGGCACAGGAAGTATTGGAACAAGGCACCGGTGATCATGCCAAAGAACTCATTACTTTGAATCGCATCGCCAAGCAGCTCAATAAAGCCAGAATGCGCGCTGGGGCTATGTCATTTGAAAGTGAAGAAATACGCTTTGAACTCGATAGCTTAGGCAAGCCCACCAAGATTTTACTTAAGAAAAGAAAAGACGCCCATAGACTGATAGAAGAGTATATGCTGCTTGCAAACAGGGAGGTTGCATGGTTTATAAAAGAGGAAAACAAACCAACTCCCCCATTTATTTACCGCACCCACGACAATCCCAATCAAGAAAGGCTCATTGAATTGGCGCGCTTTTGCCACCTTTTTGGATACAAATTGGATATCAACTCTATAGAAAGGCTCAGAAGCAGTTTAAATGCCATTTTAGAAGCCATACAAGGAAAACCTGAAGAGGATGTCATTAGTCAAATGGCGATACGCAGCATGGCAAGGGCGATATACACGGGGCAACGTTCAGACCATTTTGGATTGGCCTTTAGCCATTATTGTCATTTCACCTCTCCTATTCGCAGGTATCCCGATTTATTGGCCCATAGAATTTTAGAGGCGGTACTGCAAAAAAAGCAGGTAGGATATTCAGATACGGATATTGAAATCATTGCCAAGCAGAATTCAGCATCAGAGCAAAAAGCTACAGAGGCTGAACGCGCGAGTACCAAGTACAAAATGGCCGAATATTTACAGCAGCATATAGGCCAGACCTTTGAAGCTGTAATTAGCGGAGTTACAGAGTGGGGTTTATTTGCAGAAATTATTGAGAACCATTGCGAAGGGTTATTGCGCCTTGCCGACATCAGAGGCGACCGTTGGGTGTTTTTTGAAAAAGAGAAAAAAGTAAAAGGACAAAGAACCCGACGAGAATTTAAAATTGGAGATATTATCCAAATACGGGTAAAAAATGCGAATCCTCAATTGAGAATGATAGATTTTAGCTTGGTTTAATTTGAAATCATTGGCGCTACAGTACTTTTGCACCCTACTATTTTGAAAAATCTCGAAGAACTCTATAAGACCTACAGTGCGTATTTGTCTGAAAATCCGTTTACAGGAAATCCAGACAACTTGTACGACCCCATGAATTACATTATGAATTTGGGGGGCAAAAGGGCACGTCCCATGTTGACCATGGCTGCGGCTTTAAGTGCGGGTGGTGATTCAAATGCAGTGTTACCTGTTGCACATACCATGGAGGTATTTCACAATTTCTCATTGGTGCATGACGACATCATGGACAGGGCTCCATCGCGACGCGGTCAACCCACAGTGCATTTAAAGTGGGATATGCCAACAGCCATATTGGCTGGAGACAACATGTTGGTAGCTGCTTACCGTCTCCTTTTTGGATATACGGGTCAAGGAAAAGAGGCAATTGTATCGCTGTTTACAGACACAGCCACGGGTGTGTGTGAAGGACAACAATGGGACATGGATTTTGCCAACATGGAGCATGTAAATGAGACTGCCTATTTGGAGATGATTCGTTTGAAAACTGCAGTTTTGTTGGGCTGCTGCGCGGGTTCAGGTGCACTGAGTGCAGGTGCAAGCAAAGATATTGCAATGCAATATTATCAATTTGCGGTAGCTGTGGGAATGGCGTTTCAGCTGCACGACGATTGGTTAGACACCTTTGGTGACCCAAATAAAACTGGGAAAAAACCGGGTGGAGATATTGGAGAAGGCAAAAAGACTTGGCTTTATATCGCTGCTGAACAAATGGGCTTGCCTATTGCGAACTTATACAAGGAAAAACAAGACGAGGCCCGGATTGAGGCCGCTACTGCGCTGTTCACGGAAGCAGGTTTGGATACACGATTGTTGCAACTGGCCGCTACGTATAATGAAGAAGCCAATCAATTGTTGCAGGACTTACAAAACAAAGGACATCAGACCCAATGGTTGGAAGAATTGGTTGCTTTCTTAAGCAATCGGGAACATTAATGCAATAAGGTTACGGTTCCGGTCATACGGTATACCTTATCATCCCAGCCGTCGAAGGTTACATACCAAGCGAAAACGCCGTCTGCTGCTTTAACTCCATCTACGTAGCCATCCCATTGGCGTTTCTTATCATCAGATTCCCACACCTTTTGTCCCCAGCGGTTATAAACACGCATATTGTAGTTTTTTACGAATACGGGCACTGTTCCCCAAACATCGTTAATCTTATTGCCCTCAGGTGTAAATGCGTTCGGAACCCATAGTTCTGGCGGCTGATAGAGATAGATCCAATTGCTTTGCGAAGTATCCGCAGGCTTACCAGAGCTTTTCGAATATTCTACCGCTTCTACGCGGTACCAATAGCCACCCCAATCGTAATCGAGATTTGCATCTCGGGCCACCCGATCGGTCCCTGTATTTTCAATAAAGGACCATGGATAGATGTTGTATTGTCTTTCCAAATTCCAATGGGACACTCCCCCAGCCCAGCCGAGATAATCCATCCAATTTAGGTCAAAGTAATAATCGGGCCTGCCAGTAGCACTGCCTTGGATAACCACATTGCATCCTGGATTGCTTAGGCGTGAAATATGACCGCATTTATCAGAAACAATAATTGCATAGCAGTAAGACTCCAAGTCTACATTCAATGATGAGTCTGCATAAAACGTATCTTTCAGGTATAACAAGGGTGATTTCTCAGGAACGCCCCCTCGTGGATAGCGGTACAGTTCATATTCCTTAAAGTCTGATTCTTGGCTTTTTTCCCAATGAACGAATACATATCGGTCATTTACCACCGTTGCTTTAAGAACTTCTACCCCTTCAATAGGATTGTTCAATTCCCGCACCGTACAAAATGGTGCTGCGGTTTCGACTACATCGCAAACATTCACCCCATCCAAATAATAACAATAGTCTTCCAAGGCGGGATTGACCACGTTTTTATCTGTAAAACTGCCTCCATTCACATTTCTAATGGTATCCAACACGGTAGTGACATTTCTGAATATTCGCTTCAGTAGCAAATATTTGAAGTATTTGGGATCGTCATTCCCTGAAGGACTTGAAGAAGGCCAAGAAATCTGAAGTTCTCCGCTGTTTCTTTCAAAGCTCACACACACCGAGTAAGGCGGAAATACATGGGGCGGTTCGGTAACCAACACTTTGAATGTGGCGTAGCTTGTATCTGACTTAGGACAACCCTTGTCATACACCATTACTTTTATTTCCAAGGTATCGTTAGACCAGCTGCTGCAATCCGTAATCCAATTAAAATTGATGGTAGCAGAGCCTATGCCTGGTGTCACTGTTATTTGAGGTCTTGGACCAGATTGAGAACCCCCAGCTTTTATAATGGTATATTCTATAGTCACCGGATCAAAAGGATCGGGGTCCGTTGCTTTCATTGCAAACTGCACAGGGTCTAATGCCACCACTTGAATAAAGGTATCGCGCATGGTGGGAACTTTATTTAAGTTTTCGAAGTCAATTTTAAACAGGGCATTGTTGCAGTTGGTGCTATTGTTCGTGCGGCTATAGGCGCCTGGCGTGGTTGGAAACAAGCCATTTCGTCCGCAACCCGCGCACACACTTTGGTAAATAATACCTTTTTTATCAAATCGACTTGTACCGCCGTCTACGTGCTCATGAGCTTCTTTTCCCACACCAGTAACTCCACCAAAATAGGAGGCATAAAGTAGTGAATTCATATTCTTGGCGAATACTACGACATAGAAATCACTGCCATCTGTTTTTTTCTGAGTTGCATCGGATGTTACAGTTAAATTATTCGTCGTTCCTGTGTTTCGATGTTTCTTTGGAGCAAATGTAAATTCATCAATAAGAGAACTATTCGTTTCGCCACCCCAGCCACTCACAAAAATTCGTTCGCACTGGTCTACAAGAAATGCTGAAGGCGAAATATTGGGTCTATTTCCATTGGCACCGAAGGTTGTGCTCAGCGTAATTGCTGACAAATCTGGGTTCAGTCTCACAATAAACTGACCCGTTCCAGGTTGGTTGAACGGAGAATTTAAAATTGGGAACACCCCTTCCGTTTGACCATACAAATAGGGGTTGCCTGCATTGTCGGTTTGAACAAAATAGGCTTGTTCGTACAAATTGGTACCCAAATACCTTGCGCTGAGTAGCAATCCATCTGCCTTCCGGAATCGGGCTGCAATTCCATCAGCCATCCCTCCCTGATATGTGTTTTTAAAGGCTGAAAACGATTGAGGCAAATTTGTACTTGTAACGCCACCACTGGCATAAATGTCACTATTTTTTCCCAATGCGATACCATAAAATGCTTCGTGGCCCTCTCTTCCCAGCAATTGCGACCATCTCAATGTGGTGAGGTTTTTATCAAAGCTAAAGGCACATGCATCCTCTTTTCCCCCAAACCATCCTGAATTATTCGACCTTGGGAAATTCGTAGAATAGGTTACACCAGAAATAAAAACTGAAGTATCATCTGTTATAATTTCTCCTCTAAATTCATCTGCATAATTGTATAGCAAGGGAAAATTATCGATGCTCTCAATTTCTCTATTAGCACCAACTCCATCAGGGCCACTGCCACCTATGTAAGTCGAATTAATCATAGATTTACCATCTGAAGAGAGGCAAAATATAAAAAAGTCGTAATCACCACGATTAATTGAACTGTAGGCGTTGACAGAAACCGGGAAATCTGAACTTTTGGTTGAACCCATAATGTAGAGTTCACCGGAACTACCTACAACCATAGAGTGAGGCTGTTCATTCTTTTTTCCGCCTAAATAAGTACAGTACAATAATCGAGTTCCATCTGAACTAAACTTCAAAATAGCAACATCTCTTGCACCGCCGTAACCAGTTTGGCTATTTGTCTCTTCACCTCCACCAAAATTCTCTTGGAATGCCCCAAAGGTTACTGGTAAAGTACCTCCAGCATAATTAAAAACAGTTCCGCCAGTTAAACCGTTAGCTAATTCATCATATGTGCCTGTGCAACCAAAATTATCAGAAGTTGATCCAGTATAAGTTGAAAAAACAAGCACTGGGTCTATCACTATAGTTGATTCTTTCGAAATAGAATCGGCTAATACCTTAAATCCAACCATTTTGGTAACAGGATTAAGTGTGAACATAGCAGAAATTTCATTTCTTACACCTTTGCAATATTCATATACTTTAGGCATGTATTCATAAAATTGAAAATTTCCTATCTTAAAATTGAGTTGATTTTTCAATAATCCTATGCTCTCAAGGCCAAGATATTCCAATTGTACTGACTCTAGCGCTTTAACCGACTCACTTTCAATATTATATGAAAAATTACCATCCTTTTCGAAAATTCTGATGTCCACTCCTTGATATGCATCTTTAATTAGAATTTCGTTGACACCATATAATTCTGATTTCCACTTCTTTTGATCATTGCCAAGAATATAATTATAGTACTCACGGGTTTTAGTTCCTGTTTCCAATATCTTCGAAAATTTGGCACCCTGAAATTTTATTGCAAATGAGTAATAATTAATGATATTAGAATCCTTTTGAGATCTGTGTAACTGTTCAGAAGAATGTATATCCCAAAATTTGAAAACTATTTTGTCAGTTGATATCCAAATATATCCACTTGACAAATTAGCTCTATATAAGATATCTTTTTCCCATTGTCCCTTATTGGCTATGAAATTTAATTGACCCTTATTTGGAATAAAAGCTGCCTGAGAGAATAGTTGTGTAACTGAGAAGAATGATAGAACAATACTTCCCCAAACAGCTATAAACCTAGAATGCGACATGAAATATATCTGCTAATATAGACGCAAAAACCATTCAAAAGTTCGCTTTTGGCCGAAAAAACTTGTTTTTCTGACAAAGAGTTGAAGTATTTGTCTGCGAGCACCCAAGAACTAAAACGACATTCTAAAGCCTAAGAAAACGCGTCGACCCTGATTTGGGGCAAACACATAGGTTGGGTCAAAGGTCAAGGCTTGTGGGTTATTGGGCGTGGGTACTGCGTTTCCATTCGCACCAAAGGTCACATCCTTATCAAAAGGATCAAAAGGCCTGGCGATGCTATTTGCGGGTGGTGTAAAGTTCAGCAGATTTTTTATCCCTATAAAAAACTCCCAGTTTCTATACCCTTTTGTGCATTGTATATTCTGAATACTCCACCAGGGAGAAATGGGTGCACGGGAATCTAGCGGCCCCAGCAAAGGCAGTAGCATTGGGCTATACACATTACCTGTGTATTCCAAGCGTATTTTCAACTTGGGTAAGGCATAAGACAAGGTCCAAACGCCTGAAAACTTCTCCGTTAATACTTGTCGTTTTCTCATTCCATCCTGCACATAACTCACATCCATCCAGGTGATGCCTGTGTTGATTTTCAAACCATTGAGAAGTTGAAAGTCCAGTTTTAAACCCAAACCTTTAGAAGTAGCAGAACCTTGCAGATTGCTGTAAATTATGCGATTGGGATCTGAATAATCCGGGAGAATTCGATTTAAAAAGTGGGTATAGAATGCAGTAAGGTCAAGGACAATAATGGGGGCTTCTTTGGTATATAATTTTTGCACCCAATTGGCATTGATATTCCAGGAAGTTTCGGGTTTTAATTTCTCAATGAAAACGACAGTTCGCGCCCCTGTCAAAGCAGCATGATCTTCTGTAAACACCTGCGCCACGCGGTAACCATTGCCAGCACCCAAGCGAAATGTGCTATGCATTTCTTCCAGATTCCATTTATAATTCAGACGGGGTGATACCACCCATCCATGCGTGGAATTGTGGTCTATTCTGGCGCCAAGTAAGAGGACGTGTTTCTTATTAAACTGCCACTCAT
>JBEIRK010000155.1:0-4956 GCA_040376005.1 Flavobacteriales bacterium | reverse complement strand
TAAATACAGGGACAACGACGATAGCAAGCCAGAGAACAAGATTTTAGATTATAACAGCACGGAGTCTGAGAACAAAATGCGTTTTGAGCACAGCACACGCAAGGGTGGAATAAGCCTTATGGGTGGCGGCGCTATGGAGTATGCCAATTATACAGTGAATGTGTTTCAGAAATTCACAACTCCTTTTGGAGTGCAATCTGTGAATTTTGATAGCAAATTGGGTTTGGTGAAATATGGATTGTTTGGTAGAGCCGGCACATCGGTAGGCAATGGTGTTTTGTTGAATGCGGGTTTGCGATTTGATGGAAGCAATTACAACAGCGAAATGGCTGCGTTGTGGCGCAATCCATCCCTATCGCTTTCTGCTTCTATTCCTTTGGCTGACAATTGGTATTTTAATGCCAATGCGGGTCAATTTAGACAATTGCCAACATACACGGTGCTTGGCTATAGGGATAGCAATAATGTATTGGCCAATAAGGCACGTGTGAATTACATCGTTTGCAGACAGGCGGTAGCCGGTTTTCAGTGGAATAAAGGCACAGACACACGCGTAACCGTTGAGGGGTTCTATAAACGCTACAGTGGCTATCCATTTGCGCTGCGCGATTCCATAAGCTTGGGTAATCTCGGGGCTGATTTTACAGTGGTAGGTAACGAGCCTGTGGCCAATATTGGCCGCGGTCAAGCCTATGGAGCTGAGTTTTTGGTACAGCGCAGAAGCCGTAGTGGACTTTATGGCATTCTGAGTTATACCCTAGCGTGGTCCTTTTTTGAAGATAAAAATGGCAATCTTGTAGCTTCGGCTTGGGATAGCAGACATACCGTAAGTCTTACCGGCGGATATAAACTGAAGCACAATTGGGAAATTGGTGCCAAGTGGCGCTTGGTTACAGGACGTCCTTTTACCCCAGTGGATGAGGCAGGTAGTTTGTTGAAGTCCAACTGGGATGTGCGCGGACAGGCGCTTTCTAACTTCGGATTGTTGAATACAGGCCGTCTGAGCAATTTCAATCAGTTTGATATTCGTGTGGATAAGGTATGGTACTTTAAGAAGGCTTCTTTAAACCTGTACTTAGATATTCAAAACCTGTTTAATACGCAGTATGTTGGTCCTGCAACCCTTATTGCAGCGCAGAATGCAGATGGGAGTTTGATTACCGATCCTACGGATCCTGCCCGTTACAAAGCAGATTATCTGCCCAATACCTCTGGTTTGGCGCTGCCAACGATTGGTATAATTCTAGACTTTTAAAGGTACCAGCTCACACCTAAATCCATAAAAAAAAGCCCAATTCGGGCTTTTTTTATACGTGTCTTTATGATTTAATAGTCGTAGGTGAATCCGGTTTCGTGCGGATGTATGCACATCACAGGAATGTTTTCACTGCGATTTACCAGTTGTTGGGTAAGGGTTCCGATAACCATCTCAGTCAGGTTCTTTTCAGTATGGGTCATTACCAAAATCAAATCCGCTTTCATGTTTTCAGCGTATGAAAGTACTTCGGTGCCGAAATTTTCAAGCATCTTGTCTTCAATTTCTGAAGAAACAAAACGCACACCAGCAGTCGCCAAGTGGTTTTCTACATTTTTAACAGAGGCGTTGATGCGGTTCTGTGTGAATTCATCGCTGCTGCCTGTATACACTACGTGGATTTCAGAATCGAATTTTTTAGCCACATGGATACCCCAATCTACTTTCTGACGGCTTTCGATAGAAAGGTCAATCGGCATAACAATGCGCTTATAGCCTTCGCGGATGGGTTGGTTTTTAACTACTACCACAGGGACTTTTGCGTATTGAATTACACGTGATGCGTTACTTCCAATAACTTGCTCAAGACCACTGGCTCCATGACTGCCAAGGATAATGGAGTCGAAATTTTCTTCATTCGCGATTTCAGCAATGATTTTGTATACACGACCGTTTTCAACACGGGTGTTCACCTGAACGTTATAGGTGTTCTTTAATTCTTCAGCCTGTTTTGCAAGACGGGCTTCAATGGCTTCCTTAACTAAGCCTGATTGGTTTCCGGAAAAAAGACCGGACAAGAAGCTCTCTTCTACAATGCTAAGCAGAGTGATGCTATTGCCAAAGGCCTTGGCAATGGTTACAGCATGGTTCAGGGCGTTGTTCGCTACCTCAGAGAAATCGGTAGGGACGAGGATCTGGTTATTGGTATCGCGTTGCATAGTTTCTAGCGTTGCAAAGGTACTTGAAAAAAAGCAGGATTGCATAAAAAAACCGTTTCCATACGGAAACGGTTTTTTTAAAATGATTATCGTTGCGGCGTTAATTTTTCGAAACAGCAATTCGGGTGGTTTGTTGACCTGTTGCCGTGTTGGTGCGCACCAAGTACAATCCTTCGGCCCACGTTTGCGTGTTTACCACAGTTTCTCCAATGATCGATCCGCTGCTGATTACTTTCCCCTGTAAGGTTACTACCTCATAGGTTCCAGCACCTGTTTCGGTAGCAATGGTGAATACATCTGCAGTTGGGTTTGGATAAATGCGGGTTTCAGGTCTTGCTATATCATTCAAACTCGCACTGCGGCTCTTCACTAACTGAATGGTAATGCAATAAGTGGTGCTGCATTTTTTGAGAGAATCATACACCGTCAAGCAAATTTTGTATGAACCACTCGCAGAATAGGCATGTTTGCCGGGTGATTTTGTGTAGCTATAGGAACTGTCACCCCATGACCAAACGTAGTAATATCCACCTGTGCTTGTATTGGTTACATAGGCAACACCTGTTTTGCTGGTGCTGTCCACCTTAAAGCTCGCTTGTGCTTTGCAAGGCTGGCAAGATATCTTGATATCCTGGCAAATGGTGGTATCGCATTTTTTGCAGGTGTCATAGTATTTTACACAAATGCTGTATGTGCCATTTGTTGTAAAGGTATATGAAGCTGTCTTACCTGTGCCGATTAGGGATTTGTTGTAGCTCCAAAGGTAGGTGTGGCAAGCATTACTTAAGTTGTTCACTGTAAAGGTTACTTTATTGCAATCTACTTTATAGGTGTAGCCTGCGCCTTTCCAATTGCATGTATTGCATTTCACAGTGATGGTTTTGCAAATGACAGTATCACACTTGTTGCAAGAGTCGTACATCTTCATGCAAACATTGTATATACCATCCGCTAGATTCAAATACTGAACACGGCCATAGTAGGTGCTGCCAGAATTTGTGCCCGCAAGAGTAACAGACCATCCGTAGCTAATGCAGCTGTTGTTTAGGTTTTTGGCTTCCAGGGTTAATTTCGGGCAATTCAGAGTATATGACCATGCTGCGCCTTGTGCGGCCCAATTGCATTTGTTGCCACAATCCACTTTTACCTCGCGGCATATGGTCGTGTCGCAACCGCCACAGCTATCAATAAGCTTCAAGCAGATTTTGTAAGTGCCGTTTGCGTTTACGGTCCATTTTTGGTACATACCATTCTGACCCGCATTGCTTCCAAAATACCACACTTGCTTAATGCAGGGGTAGTTGCTGGTGTTTAAGCCAGCCATAATGGTTTTGCAGTCGACAGTAATGGTTGGGTTGGTTGGAACTTTGCTCCAATCGCAACGCTTGGTTTCGCACTTAACGGTAATGGATTTGCAAATGGTGGTATCACAATTGTTGCATGAGTCATACACTTTCATGCACACATTATAGGTGCCATTTGCCAATGCTAAATACTGCACTCTTCCATAGTACACAGTAGCTTTATTGGTTCCAGCAGGTGTAACTGACCAGCCATAACTGATGCATTTGTTATTTAGATTTTTGCCTTCAAGTACCAATTTAGGACAGTTGATGCTGTATCCAAGACTGATGCCTGTAGAAGCCCAATTGCACTTCTTAACAGTCTCTTTAATAACCACTGTTTTGCAAACCGTTGTCTTGCAGCGGCCATTTTTAGAATATACGGTTACACATACTTTATACGTTCCGGGTCTGGCATAGGTGTGTGACGGATTGCTTCCGCTGCCTGAAGTGCCATCGCCAAAACTCCACACATATTGACTGCCTCCAAATGAGATTGCCGCAAATTTTACCGTGTTTCCGTCTGCCAAGAAGGCGAATGTTGCTTTAATGTTACAAGGCTCTTCGATTACAACTTTCTTACAAATGGTAATAGAACACTTGCGGGTTTTATCGAAGATTTTCACACAAACAGTGTAGGTGCCAGGTTTTTTGTACTGGTGCATGGGATCTTTGCCACTGCCCTTAGTGCCGTCGCCGAAATTCCACTCATAAAAATAGCCACTATTGCTGTATGCGTTGAACTTTAACAAGCCTGCATTGGCAGACCATTTAAATTCACCTTGGATATTACACGGTTCGCCACATCCCACTTTGATTTCCTTGCAAACTGTTTTCTTGCAGGTTTGCTTGGTGTTGGGGTCTACCCAAGTCATTGTCAAGCATACTTTGTATGTTCCGGCTTTGAAAAAGGTTTTGCTCGGGTCTTTTCCAGTTCCTGAGGTACCATCACCCCAAGACCAACTGTAGCTTGCCCCACTCACATTGCCACCTGCCAATAATTTGACTTTAAGGCAATCTACTTTCACAGAAAATTCTGGAGTAAGATTACAGGCATTGGAGTCGCAGCTGGTAAGCACAATGTGCTTGCAAACCTGGGTATCCCATTTCTTGCAGGTGTTTAAAATTTTCATGCACACGATGTAGTTCCCTGGTGCAGTGAAGGTGTATGAGGCTTGAGATCCTGTGGCGATTACTGCGCCATTGCTGGTGTACTTTACTTGTGCACAGCTGTCCCAAGCGCGCTTATCTGTGGCCCAAAGAGACACAGTAAGGCATTTTGCAGAATATTCATATCCCGAATTATTCTGTGCTTGTACTTTCTTGCCTGAAAATGATGCGAGCATCAAAAGGGCAAGAAGGAGTTTGTATAGTCTTTTCATAGTACTTTGTTTTATCTAGTTATTTGTCGCGACTAACC
>JBEIRK010000008.1:0-37704 GCA_040376005.1 Flavobacteriales bacterium | reverse complement strand
TCAATAGTTTTGGCCTTTGCAGGCGACTCGACAATGACAAGATTTTTAATCATTCAGAAAATTTCTAGGGTGCAAATGTAATAGGTTTGGTGATTTGCCCCTTATCAGAAGTTATTTTAACAAAATATAAGGCCCCTGTGTTTGCAAGCGGTGCTGGAATTTCAAAGCTATTTTCACCCACGGGTAAATTGCCCGTATAAATATTCGAAACCACCCGTCCTGTTTGGTCAATCAGGCTAATTTGGGTTCTATTTACTTCCGTGGTTATCAGATTTAAATGTGCGACCGTTGATGCCGGATTGGGGTATAAATCCACAGATGCAAAACTTTCTTCTGGTGCTAATATTCCCGAATTAAAGGAGGAGATATTGATATTGTCGATATACACAGGATTGCCTTTGGCGCTGATCACGTCTATTCTAAAAATGACATTTTTGCTGGTATCCAAATTCAGTTGCGCAAGAGAGGTAACACCAATAAGCTTCCATTGTGAAGTACCTGTAGGCGTAAAATTATTTGTAATTGGTGCACCTGAATATGCCAAGCCCGTGCCTGTTCTTTCCAGAATTTGTACAAAGCTGTTTCCGCAATCTGTGGAAGCATACACACGGAGAACTTCTGTCTCATTGGTAGCAGGGTCTGTAGCGGGTGCATAAGCAACCCTAAACGTAAATTTAGGACCGGGTACCGCATTGCGTAAAATGGAAACATTCACTGGAGGAAGAACAAATGAGAAATTCTCACCCAGCGGAGTTGTTGTTGTAATTGGTGCTTTCAAACTGCGACTACCTGTAAATGAGGCATTCGAAACTACGGTCCATTTGCTTTGTGAAACAGACACGAACCCGCGGGCTTCGAGATCATTGGTTTCAAAACCTTCTTCAAAATTTGGATTAATGCCGTTATTGGGAGATACTACTTGGATATAAGAGTCAACCGCTTTGGTATTGCTCCCAGAGCCATTTTGAACTACCAAGGTAACCTTGTAAGTGCCGGGAGTCTGATATACGACCACGGGTTGTTTATCTGTGCTTGAGGGTATGGATGAGCCAGGAAGTGTCCAACTGCGTGCGGTTACAGCTGATTTACAGCTAATGTCGTAAAAGGTGACAGGCGCGCCTGCGCACACAATTCTCTTGCTCGCTGTAAAATTGGCAATCGGAACTCCTGAGGACAGGGTAATTCCCGTCGCAATCAAATTGGAAGCAGATACGTTGGCATTTCTCGGACTGCTAGATAGATATGCATGCATGCGAGACTTCTGCCCCAAGGTGAACATCGCCATACATTTTCCATCGGAATAATCCATGTAATTCTCCCACATGTCTGGAAGATCTGGCTTGTCATTAGAGCAAGAATTACCATTAACAGGGCAATTGGCATTGGTAAAGGTTTCCGCTACTGGAGGGGTATCCGAAATTTCATCACCACCGTTGCACCCATCTTGGAAGGTGTGATACAAACCCAACCAATGACCTAATTCATGCGTTAGCGTTCTTCCGCTATCCGATTGAGCAGCGGTACCAATTGAACCTACTCTATCATGTCTGATGACAATACCATCTCTAGACTTTGAGGGCATCCAGGGGAACTGTGCATACCCTAAAATAGTGCCTGCTCCTGAAGTTTTAATAGAATTCACCACCCAAATATTCAAGTACTTTTGGTAATTCCACTGCACCAGTTGTTTTACCTCTTCTGTGGTTTGGCTCACTTCAGTGCCAAGGGTAGAATACACCCTGTTTATGCCATCTGTGCAATTGCCATTCGGGTCTATGGAGGCAAGCACAAACTTAATTTGGCAATCTGCAGCTACGGCGGTAAAGGCGCTTCTGATTTTGGATTTATTCGCATTGGTATAGCTAAAATCCGCATTTAAAATGCGCAATTGATCTAAAATTTGCTCCTTGCTAATGTTATCAATACCATTGGTATGAATTACATGAAACACCACAGGTATGGTGAAAACCGTAGCTCTGTTAGACGGCGCAGAAGCCACCCTTTTGGCTTCATCATTAAACTGCTTTTCTAGCAGCTTAATCGCTGGGTTTGCAGCTACTGCTTGCGCATAATATTCGTCCGTTCCGCAACTGTGCTGTCCTTTCAGGCCTAATAAAGTACTGAGAAACAGTACGGCCATTATTCCTCTCAATATCATTTCTAATTGCAAATAACGCAGTTTCGGGGCAGTGACCCTCAATCAATTTTCTATTGATGACATTTTACTGATATTTCAGCCCTCAGTTTGAGTGAAAAAGGCATCTTTAAAATGCAATAGTCTGGTTGAATACGTGTTTTTCTCTATTGCAATAATGTCGAATCGAAGGGCACATTTTAGGCTATGCATCTGCATAAAATCCGACGCTGCGCGTGCCAGTAATTTTTGCTTTGCCGCACCTACTGCGTTTTCTGGATAATCATAGTATGTACCCGATCTGGTTTTTACTTCAATGACCACAAGTACCTTATTATCCATCGCGATGACATCTACTTCTGCCTTACCCGATCTGAAATTTGTAGCTAATATTTGATACCCGTGATATTCCAGCCACGACAAGGCCTGTCGTTCTCCCCAATTCCCGAGTTCAAGCGTCATAAGAACACAAATCTACACAGGGAATTCAAATTTCAACGCCAACTACTTCATTCCTGTGGGTGAAAATCACGCCGTTTACCACGGTGATTTAATCCATTTGTGGGCAACATTCTGAGCAAACTGCCCCTACCTTTGCGGGCATGAATGCAGCACAAGCCTGTGAGATTAAAGAATTGGGCAATATGCGCTACAAAGAAGCTTGGGATCTGCAATTGCAGTTATTCAACGAACGCACAGAAGGCCGTTTGCAAGGCAAATCTCTCCCCCATTGTTTGTTATTTGTGGAGCATCCGCACGTGTACACTTTTGGCAAAAGTGCGGAAGAAAATCACATGCTGGCTACACCCGCCATGTTGCAATCCATGGGCGCTGATGTGCATCATATTGAACGCGGCGGAGATATTACCTATCATGGTCCTGGGCAGCTGGTTGTATATCCCATTTTTGACTTACAACAAATGGGTATTGGGGTAAAGGCCTATGTGGAAGGTGTAGAGAAGGCCATCATTGAGACCTTGAAACATTTTGACATTGAAAGCGACATTATTCCAGAGCAGATTGGAGTTTGGCTGGGCAAAGGAAGCACAAATGAACGCAAAATTGCAGCTATTGGTATTAAATGCAGTCGCTATATCACGATGCATGGTTTGGCATTAAACGTCAATACGGATTTGCGCATGTTTGGACATATTGTCCCATGCGGCATACCCGACAAGGCAGTAACCAGTATGCAACACGAAAAAAACAGCCAAATTGACATAAATACCGTCAAAAATATTCTGGGCAAGCAATTTGCGATTATATTTGGATTAGAATACACACTATGAACAGCAAGAACATTCGTTTACTCATAATTGGCGGTTTGGTAGCCATCCTCGGATTTTGGGGTTGTGGCAGTTACAACGGCCTTGTTAAAAAAGATGAAACCGTAAAGCAAGCCTTTGCAAACGTGCAAGTACAGTATCAAAGAAGGGCTGACTTGATTCCAGGCCTTATTCGCACCGTGCAAGAAGCAGCTAAAAACGAGAAAGACATTTTGGCTACTGTGACCAAAGCCAGAGCAGGTATCGTAGAAGCCAAGAGTGATATCGCAAATGCGACCACTCCACAGCAAATTGAGGCAGCGAATGCCAAAATAAACAGCGCCTTGACTATAGCGGTAGAAGCTTACCCACAAGTGCGGAGCACAGAAGCTTTCTTGAATTTTCAGGCTTCATTGCAAGAAACGGAGAATATGATTTCTACCAAACGTTCAGACTACAACAATGCCATTAAGGAATATAATGTGTCTGCACGTTCTTTCCCAGGGAACATCATGGCGGGTATCTTTGGCTTCAAGCAGAAAGATGCATTCAGTGCACAAGAAGGCGCTGAAAAAGCCCCCAATTACGATAACCTTTGGGATAAAGGGAAAAAGGAATAATCATGTTCGGATTATTCCGAAAGCCGCAGTTGCCTGCTGAGGACGAACTTGAAATTGTGCGATGTATTCGCGCAGCGGAAAGTAAAAGTCGGGCAGAAATTCGTGTGCATCTGTCCAAACCTTTAAAAGGTAAAAACATTATGGATTCCGCATTGCTGGTATTCAGGAAGATGGGCATGCATAAAACAGAATTACACAATGGCGTATTGATTTATGTTTCTCTGGACGACCGGCAGTTTGCGATTATTGGAGACAGTGCCATTCACGAATGTGTTACAGAAGCCTTTTGGCAAGAAGTGCGCAACGAGATGGCTGAATTTTTCCAGCAAGGAGCACCTACCCAGGCCATTTGCCATGGCATTCATAGAGCCGGAGAAAAGCTACAAACCTATTTCCCGCTAGGAAATGCAAACCCTAATGAATTAAGCGATGAGATTTCTAGGGGCTAGTATTTTTGCCTTGCTGCTGTGTTTCACACACAGTGTTTGGGCGCAGGACGAGGATATCGCGCGGAAACCCGTTCCTAAGTATTACGGACTTGTCAATGACTTTGCAGATTTTCTAGATGCGGGAGCAGAGCAGCAATTGGAACAAAAGCTGCGCAAATACGAAGACAGCACAAGTACGCAAATCGTTATTGTTATTGAAAAAAGTTTAGAAGGACGGGCACAATTTGACCGAAGTTTAGACTTTGCACGACAATGGAAAATCGGGAATGCGGAAAACAACAATGGCGTTCTGATTTACATGGCTACTGATGAAAAGAAAATCAGTATTCGCAATAGCAATGAGGTGATGGGTAAAATCACTGGGGCAGAATCGGACGAGGTAATTCGGAATATCATGGCCCCTGAGCTGCGTGCTGGAAATCGCGGTGCTGCCTTTGATAAGGCCACAGATGCCATCATTCAAATGTTGGCAGGTCAGTTCAAAGCCGGCAAGAAGAAGAAAGTAGATACCGTTTCTGGTTGGATGTTTTTCCTAGCGATATTCATTATCATCATCATTATCAGTGCCATAAACAATAGAAATGGCAACGGTCGCGGCTATCGTGGCGGTGGCGTATATTGGTTCCCAACGGGTGGATTTGGTGGAAACAGCTGGGGTGGCGGAAGTAGTGGCGGCGGCGGCTGGGGTGGCATGGGTGGCGGCGGCGGTTTCGATGGCGGCGGCGCAGATGGTGGATGGTAAATAACACCTCCTCCATAGTGCTGGCTATCGTTTATTTTGATCCCGCATTGCCTTCACGAGAATAGGTATGGCGCCATTGTTCACTGCCAAACTTGTCGTACAGTACAAAATGCACTTGGCGCTGGCTCCCTTTTCCTTGAAACTCTAACATACCAAAGTTTCTATCTTTGGTATACAAGGTTCCCTCTACCCTATTTTCATTTTTCTCAGTTGCTTTTGGCCGTCCAACCCCAGAGGTAAGCGGCGAAGTTGTGAAATCGTAAACGGTTAGTCCCTCTCCTAAGCAGACAGTGCTGAGTTCTGCAAAATGTCTGTCACCCGTTAAGAAAATAACGTTATGAATTTTATTGTCTCGAATCCAATTTAATATTTCAGTACGTTCTGCATCCCAATTTGCAAAGTTTTCAAATACTGCTGCAGTATTCAAGAATTGGCCACCCACACAAATGACCTTAAAGTCAGTATCATGCGCACGCAACAGGCTTTGTTTCAACCATTCACGCTGCACTTCACCCAATACTGTGTGATAGGATGGATTTGCAGGATCTATAGTCCTAAAATATCTGTTGTCTAACAAAAAGAATTGGGCATCATTGAATTCAAACGCCGAAGTAATACCGGGAAAATCAGGTATACCACCGGGCGAGTTGCACCAATAATCTTGAAATGTCTGGGTGGTTATGCCTTTAAACGCAAAAGAGCCGTTGGCGTCATTAGAGCCATAGTCATGATCATCCCAAATGGCATAATTGGGACATTTGCGCAACAATCTTTCTAAAAACACATCTGAACGCGCTGCTTTATAGCGGTTGTAAATGCCCGTTTCTGAAGTCCAATCAGGATCACGCAAATACACATTATCACCCAACCACAGCATCATATCGGGGTTTTTATCTGAAATGATGTTAAAAACACGGTTGTAGTTATCTCCATAGCCTTTTCCCGGGCGGTCGGAAGTAGAATCATTCTTATAGTGACAGCTTCCAAAAGCGATACGAAAATCAGGGGCTGGGGCTCTGTATCGCCATAATACAGGCGTATTAAAGAACATCAGACTGTCTTCCTTGTATTGAACAAGGTTATACAACACCTTATACTGATATCGCTTTCCGGGATCTGTGGTGCATATGAACTTATAAATATGTTGCTGTGTATTTACCTCTGTGGACTTGGCGAGTTTTTTAACATCTGTTTTTGTCACATCCCAATATTGAAGCATGGGAATAATGGCACCCTCAGTTTGCAACCACAAGTGGGCTTCATTGAATGTTACATAGCCCAGCATAGGACCAATAATACGAATGGGTTCTGCCGTATTATCCTTTTTGTTACTCTGAGAGCATAAAACAGCAGGTAGTAAAAACAGTATGTAGAGGATTTTCTTCATATCGACGCAAGTTTACATGATAATCTTTGCTTGCCATCCTTCCGAATCATTAATTTTGAAAGGTGATTCCATTAATAAGAACGGTTGAAGTGACGCGGTATATTACTCCTTTGCGAGAAGGAGGTTCTATGCCTGCGATTACAGAGGCGGAAGATGGATTCTTATATGCCTTAAAGTTTCGCGGCGCGGGACAGGGTCCCAAAGCCTTAATTGCTGAGTTGATTGGAGGCGAAATTGCGCGTGCCATGGGTTTTAAAGTTCCTGAGATTGTATTTGCCACCTTAGATGCCTCCTTTGGCCGCACCGAACCTGATGAGGAAATACAAGATTTATTGAAGGCCAGTACAGGACTTAATTTGGCCTTACATTATTTATCAGGCTCAATTACCTACGACCCAGCAGCATGGCAAATAGACCGATTGGAGGCCTCAAAGATTTTGTGGCTGGATCAGTTTATTTTAAACGTTGACCGCACCGTGCGAAACACCAATATGCTTCAATGGAATAAAGAGTTGTGGCTCATAGACCACGGAGCAGGATTGTATTTCCATCACAGTTGGCAGGATTGGGAAGTGCTTGCA
The DNA here is from genome assembly GCA_040376005.1 of Flavobacteriales bacterium. Taxonomy (GTDB): domain Bacteria; phylum Bacteroidota; class Bacteroidia; order NS11-12g; family UBA955; genus JAGXTF01. Next base: position 30,526 of record JBEIRK010000008.1, on the reverse strand, counting down.
ACGCAGGCTTTTCCAATGATTCGAAACCATGTATTTTACTACAGGGCTGAAAAAATGGACGAGGCCAGTGCCTTTGGAGCTGCGGTGCTGAATGACGCTTTACTTGAGAGCATTGTTGCATTAATACCGGATGAATGGCTCTTAATTGATGCACCCTTTTCAAGTACGGAGCAGCATAGAGCTGCGTATTTAAAGTTTCTCAGCCTGCGTTTAGCGTACAGTAAACACTTTAATCAGAAGGCACTTCATGGAAGGTAAGTTGGTATATGAATATGCGGTAATACGTGTAGTGCCTCGTGTAGAACGCGAGGAATTCATCAACGTCGGTATTATCGTATTCTGTAAGACTAAGGACTTTATAGAGGTGTCTATTGCCATTCCTGAGCAGCGTTTAATGGCATTTGTAGATTCGGATAAACTTGGGGAGATTAAGCAGCACCTCAGCAGTTTTGAGAATATTGCCAAGGGTGATGAAGCTGCAGGCCCAATAGCAGCCTTGCCTGTTCCGGAGAGATTCAGATGGTTAACAGCCACGCGCAGCACGGTTGTGCAAAGTTCGCGCATACACAGTGGATTGTGCACACAACCCGAGGGAATAGCAGCCCATTTGATGGCTCAGATGGTTCTTTAAAAAACTTGGGCACAAAAAAACCGCCCAGTAGGCGGTTTTTCATTGATTGAAAATTTTAATTATGCTTCAGCTGCAGGAGTTTCTTCCGCTGCAGGAGTTTCTTCAGCAGCAGCTACAGGCGCTTCAACTTTTGCGGCCTTTTTAGCGGCAGGTTTCGCGGCTTTTGTTGCGTTACCAGAGTTCATCACTGCGGTGAAAATTGCGTTGAACGCTTCTGCATCATTCATGGCCAAATCTGCCAACACTTTTCTGTTGATGTTCAGATCAGAGTTGTTCAATTTACCCATAAACTGGCTGTAGCTAATACCATGTTGACGACATGCGGCATTAATACGCACGATCCACAGGCTGCGGAACTCGCGTTTTTTCGCACGGCGGTCACGGTAGGCATAGGTTAACCCTTTTTCGACTGCGTTTTTGGCTACAGTCCATACATTACTTCTACGACCGAAGTAGCCTTTGGCTAACTTAAGGGTCTTTTTGCGGCGAGCTCTACTCGCGACACTGTTTACACTTCTTGGCATATTCTGTTAGTTTAATGGCTTGGGCGGTTCACAAACCATGGGTTTGTGTTCGCTTTGGATTGGCCCCGGCCAGGTTTTTTTATTTTATTTTCCCAAACGCAACATGAATTTCACATTGCTCATGTCTCTGTCAGAAACAATAGCATCATTACCCAAGGCGCGCTTACGCTTCGTTGCCTTTTTGGTCAGGATGTGATTTTTGAACGCTTTGGCTCTTTTCACTTTTCCGGTGCCGGTTACTTTAAACCTTTTTTTAGCACTGGAATTGGTCTTCATCTTTGGCATATACTGTATTTATTATCCTTTTTTACCTTTTGGAGCCAACATTATGGCTACTTTTTTTCCTTCTAGTTTGGGTTCTTGCTCAAGTTTTGCATAGCCTTCTTCAATTAGGCCATTGGCAAAAGCCATAAGCAAATCAATCCCTCTTTCTTTGTACATAATTGTACGACCACGGAAGAAAACGAAGGCGCGAACCTTATTTCCTTCTTCGAGAAACTCTTTTGCATGTTTGGTTTTGAACTCCACATCATGCTCATTGGTGTTGGGACCAAATCGAATTTCTTTAATGGTTTGTTTTACCGTGTTTGCTTTGATTTCTTTCTGCTTCTTCTTTTGTTCATAAAGAAACTTCTTGTAATCTACTACTTTGCAAACTGGTGGATCAGCGTTGGGAGAAATTTCTACCAAATCTAAACCCAAATCATAGGCCATTTCAAGAGCCTTTGCCGTTTTAAAAACCCCCTGCTCCACATTTTCACCAACCACGCGCACTTCAGAAGCTGTAACAGCCTCATTAATTTTGTGCAAGGGTTCTTGCTTTCTTGGAATGTATCTTCTGTTCGTGCTCAATGGCGGTAGTTAAATGTCTGTTTCCTTTTTTATGTGTTCGGCAAATGCTTCTTTCTTCATTGACCCCAGGTCTGTGCCTCCATGCATTCGTACCGAAACCTCGCCAGTGCCGGCTTCTTTCTCGCCTACAATCAGCATGTACGGTATTTTAGCAATTTCAGCATCGCGGATTTTTTTACCCGCTTTCTCAGCTCGTTCGTCAACGAAGGCGCGAATATCGGACTTTTTCAGGAAATTACAAAGCTCTTTCGCATAGTCCTGGTATTTGTCTGAAATCGGAAGGATGGCAACTTGCTTCGGCGCCAACCATACGGGGAAATTGCCTGCGTAGTGTTCCAGCAAGAATCCTATAAATCTTTCATGCGTGCTTAGCGGCGCGCGGTGGATGATTATAGGTCTTTCTTTTTCGCTTTTTTCATTGATAAAATACAAATCAAATCGTTCTGCCTGGGCAAAATCCACTTGGTTAGTAGCCAATGTAAACTCACGGCCTATAGCACTCCATACTTGAATATCTATTTTTGGACCATAGAATGCGGCCTCATCTTCTACTTCCACGTAAGGGATATTTGAACTGATCAAAACCCGGCGAACCATGTCTTCGGTCTTCAACCACAACTCTGGGTTATTGATGTATTTCTGACCCAGTTTGGCTGGATCATGCTTAGAGAAGCGCATTTGATACTTATCAATACCAAAAACCTTGAAATAGCGCTGATACAGCTCATTTACAGCCTTAAACTCCTGCTCAAACTGTGCTTCAGTGCAATAGATGTGGGCATCATTCATCTGCAAACTGCGAACACGCATCAGCCCAAACAACTCTCCACTTTGTTCATAACGATAGCAGGTACCGTATTCTGCAAAGCGAATGGGCAAATCCTTATAACTGCGAGGCAGTGCATCAAATATTTTATGGTGATGCGGACAGTTCATGGCTTTAAGGTAGTAGGTATCACCATCCATTTCCATGGGTGGGAACATACTGTCTTTGTAATAAGGAAGGTGACCGCTTTTTACGTACATACTCTCCTTTGCGATATGAGGGGTTTTCACACGGTCGTAACCCGCTTCTCTTTCGGTTTTCTTGGCAAACGACTCCAGCACCTCGATCATAGCCGCACCATTGGGCAACCACAAAGGCAATCCTGGTCCTACATCATCATCAAACGTGAATATCTCTAAGTCTTTACCTAATTTTCTATGGTCCCGCTTTTTTGCTTCTTCCATCATGAGCAGGTATTCATCCAACTCCGATTTTTTAGGAAAAGTGATGGCGTAGATACGGGTAAGTTGTTTATTCTTCTCACTGCCACGCCAGTAAGCACCGGCAGTATTGATTACTTTAATAGCCTTAATAAACCCAGTATTGGGGATATGAGGACCCTTACACAAGTCGGTAAAATCTCCTTGCTGGTAGAAAGTGATATCACCGTCATTCAACTCAGAAATTAGTTCGAGTTTGTAAGGATCTCCTTTTTCAGTAAAATAACTGAGTGCCTCTGCTTTAGACACTTCAGTGCGCTTATATTCTGAGTTGCGCTTTGCCAGTTCATTCATTTTGGCTTCGAGTTTTTCAAAGTCCTCGGCACCAAATTTCACATCTCCAAAATCAATATCGTAGTAAAATCCGCGGTCAATAGCAGGTCCAATTCCGAATTTCACACCTGGGTGCATGGCTTCTAATGCTTCAGCCAACAAGTGTGCTGAACTATGCCAAAAGGTTTTCTTTCCATCATCATCATTCCACGTAAGGAGTTGCAGTTCGGCATCGGAATGAATAGGGCGTGTGGCGTCGATAACGCTGCCATTCACCTTGGCTGCAAGCACATTGCGTGCTAGGCCCTCACTGATACTTTTTGCGATATCCAAAGCAGAAACACCGCTTTCGTAATCGCGTTGTGCACCATCTGGAAATGTAATTTTAATGGACATAAAGGGCTGCAAATTTAGGGTTTTTTTAGCCCAAATACGGCACTAAATCTCAAAAAACCGTGCAATATTCTAATTGTAAATACAAGCGCTTTATTGAAATAGAACTTGAAAGCGCCAAGAGCCAAGCCAGGCGAATTATATCTGGTTTACAAAATCCACATGCACACAGGTCTGTGTGGCACAAATACTTAAGTGAATCGAGTAAAGTGAATATTGTTAAGGAAGTTGCAACTCAGATTCAAGTTGCTGCAATACTCGAACCTGCGCTTTTAATTCAGGAAATGTTTCGGTGCTATACAATTCAATGATGTTCTCCTGTGATTCCAAATTCAACTTGCGGAGCAATTCGGCAAACAAATCGTTTGATGGAGAAACGGAACTGGTAGTATTGTTATTTTTCATATTGGAGGGTAATACAAAGCTAATGGCCAGCATTGATATAATGATTATAAATAGCCAAACACTTATTAACAGTTTATTAAGATATGTTTATAATTCACGAAGCACTCAAATCGACTCTTTGGAACAATTGTTCCAAAAGAATTCAATTTGTTTAGAATCTATAATAAAGTGCGGGGTTTGTGTGGTAATTTCGCGGATTCTCAAAAAGGACGGTATTGCCAAACACAAAAACCCATACGGAAAACGGTGAAATTGAAGTAATTGGTGCTCGGGAGCACAATTTGCGCAATATTGACCTGATTATACCAAGGAATAAATTGGTAGTATTTACCGGCCTTTCAGGCTCAGGGAAAAGCAGTTTGGCTTTTGATACCATTTTTGCCGAAGGACAACGCCGTTATTTGGAAAGTTTTAGCGCCTATGCACGCCAATTCATTGGCGATATGAAACGACCCGATGTAGACAAAATATCTGGTTTAAGCCCTGTAATTAGCATAGAACAAAAAACGGTGAGCCGAAACCCCCGAAGCACGGTAGGCACGGTAACCGAGTTATATGATTTCTTCCGCTTACTCTTTGCAAGGGCGGGTGAGGCTTATTCCTGGAAAAGTGGCGAACGTATGGTTCGGTTCACAGAAGAGAAAATTATTGAAACCATTGTTTCAAAATTTGATGGGGATAAAATCATTGTATTGGCACCCTTAATCAAAGGGAGAAAAGGGCATTATCGCGAATTATTTGAACTCACCCGCAAGCGAGGGTATAACAAAATGCGCATTGATGGTGAGATTCAGGATATTATACCAGGCATGCAGGTTGACCGCTACAAAATCCACGACCTTGAAGTGGTTATTGACCGCATACAAATAAACCCATTGGACACCCAGCGCTTGACGGAGAGTGTGCAAACCGCACTTAAGATGGGTGAAGGGTACCTTTTCGTACAAAAAGGTGAAGAAGTTTTCCCCTTTTCGAAATTCCTCATGGACCCTGAAACAGGCCTCTCCTACGATGAACCACAGCCCAATATGTTTTCATTCAATTCTCCATACGGGGCATGCTCCGTCTGCGAAGGTTTGGGAGAAATTGCTGAGGTGAATTTGGATTACATTATTCCTGACAATAGCAAAAGCATCAACAAAGGAGGTATTGTTCCTATTGGGGAATTCCGAGACAACTGGACATTTACGCAACTTCGGGCACTAGCCAAACACTATAAATTCTCTTTAGCAGATCCCATTTCAAAAATACCGGAACAGGCCTTGCAAGCGATATTGCGCGGTTCTGAGGAGGATATCCCGGTGGAATACACCGATAGTGCAGGAAAAAAGGTAAAGTACAATACCCATTATAAAGGCGTTCTTAAATATATCTCTGAAAACTATTTTGAGAGTGAAGATGACAAAATGCGCCAGTGGGCGGAGGAGTTCATGCACCAGCAGGTATGTCCAGAATGCGGTGGAAGCAGGCTGCGCAAAGAAGCCAATTGGTTCAAAATAGACGCGAAGAACATTTCCGAACTGGCAACCATGAATATCGATGACCTCTATGCATGGCTTGACGGTGTAGAAAACCGATTGACGGAAAGACAGCTAATTATAAGCACAGAACTACTCAAAGAAATTCGGTCGCGGGTATCCTTTCTTACCGGCGTAGGCTTGGGTTACCTTTCGTTAAACAGCCCCGCGAGAACCTTAAGCGGTGGCGAGGCGCAACGGATAAGACTGGCCACACAAATAGGAAGCAAGTTGGTCAATGTGCTCTATATACTCGATGAACCAAGTATTGGATTGCATCAGCGGGATAATGAAAAACTGATTGAATCGCTAAAGGATTTGAGAGACTTGGGCAACACAGTGCTGGTAGTTGAGCATGATAAAGACATGATGCTTGAAAGTGATTGGTTGGTGGAAATAGGCCCAGGCGCTGGTGAGCACGGTGGAAGAATTGTTGCTTCTGGAACCCTAGAAGATTTCACAAAAAGTGAAACCGACACTGCGCAATACCTGGCAGGTAAAAAAGAAATAGCAGTTCCTGCGAAGCGGCGCAAGGCGGGCAAACAAAAAGTTGTGCTCAAGGGCTGTAATGGCCATAATTTGAAAAATGTGAATGCGGAATTCCCTTTAGGAATATTCACTTGCATTACGGGAGTGAGTGGCAGCGGAAAATCATCGCTGGTCAATGAAACCTTATTTCCCATTTTGCAAAATCATGTGTACAGGACCCATTACCGTCCTTTAGAGTACAAGTCGGTAAGCGGACTTGAAGGGGTGGATAAAGTGATACGTATAGACCAATCCCCAATTGGTAGGACTCCGAGAAGCAATCCTGCTACTTATGTAGGTGTTTTTACAGACATACGCAGTCTTTTTGCAGAGTTACCTGAGGCTAAAATCCGAGGCTACAAACCCGGTAGATTTAGCTTCAATGTTAAGGGGGGCCGCTGCGAAGGCTGCGGAGGCGGTGGAAGAAAAGTAATAGAAATGAACTTCTTGCCTAATGTTGAGGTAGAATGTGACCAATGCCATGGCAAGCGCTATAACCGCGAGACCTTGGAGGTGCGCTATAGAGGTAAAAGTATCAATGATGTGTTAGAGATGAGCATAGAGCATGCGGTGAGCTTTTTCGAGCATATGCCCCATATTCAGCGCAAAATCCAAACCATGCTCGATGTGGGCTTAGGCTACATCCGATTGGGACAAAGCAGCACAACACTCAGTGGTGGCGAAGCGCAGCGGGTGAAGTTGGCGACCGAGTTAAGCAAACGTGATACAGGCAACACCGTATATATTTTGGACGAGCCTACTACAGGACTCCATTTTGAGGATATCCGCCATTTATTGCGCGTATTGCAAGAACTCACCGATAAGGGCAACACCGTGATTGTTATCGAGCACAATATGGATGTCATTAAGGTAGCTGACCATGTAATTGATATTGGACCTGAGGGTGGCACGGGCGGTGGCAACATTCTCATTGCAGGCCCCCCCGAAGAGGTAGCCATGCACTCCGGCAGCCATACAGGACGATTCTTAAAAAAAGAACTCCATCTTTCCTAACAGTACCTTCGAAAATATAAGACATAAAAAAAGAGGCGTTTAAAACGCCTCTTTTTTGTGAATAGTATTCGATACTTAAATCAGTTCAAATGTATTTTTCTGGCGAAGCAAACCGCGGCTCCAAAGTTCTGTGCTGTACTTACCCTTTTTCAACTTCTGAGAAAGGTTGCCATTTTGGGGATAGTACCATTTCACTTTGTGCATTTCACCATCACTGATGATGGTTTGACGAATGCTAAACACCTTGCTCTTATCAGCGATATTGGAATTATTGGTGGAGAAAACCTCACCTTCAGGACCAATGATTCTAATGGTAACTTCTTCTTCAATCGGCTCGCGAATCAACGGATTATCAAGCACATCAAAAGTAATTTTAAATCTCTCGATGCTTTTTGCTTTGAACGATTCAATAACTTCATCTTCTCTTTTCATCTGACCAAAACTCAACAAAGTACCATACTGAGGATACGCTGCTAGAGAAATGCGATTTTTAAGATCCGTATTTTCTGTTTCCAAATCTGCTTTGCGCTGAATGGCACCGTCGCGGTCTGCATATGCATTGTCGCGGTCTTTGGTAAGCTCAGCAATTTTGGCGTTCAATGCCTCAATTTCCTTCAGCTTGCTTTCAAGCTCTGCTTGCAGAGACGCAAGTTTGGCTTGATCTGCCTTAGAAATTTTGCCACTGCTGGCGGCTCCTTGCACAACGGCAGAGCTCTGTGATGCTAGGTTTTTGTAGTAAGCTAATTTGCTTTGCAATTCAGCAATTGCCGCATCATTAGACCCAGAGGATGCTTTGCCACCCTTGCTATTTTCGAGTTCATCTACGCGAGATGCAAGCTGGGAACGGTCCGATTGTGTGCTGCTTAACAGTTCACTCATGGAATCCAAGGCCTGGATCTGACGTTGCAGCGAATCTTGAAGTAGGGTGACATTCGCGATGTCTTTCACAGCTTTGTTGCTGTTCGAATTCTTGTTGTACAACCAAGCATTTCCACCGATAGATAATGCCAGTAATACACCGAGAACCCCTGCCAATGCGTTCTTATTCATATTGTTGATAAGATGTTATTAAGTCGTGTTGTTTTGTGCAATACTACAACAAAAATTTCAATATGCAAACTTTTTTGATTTATTCCTTCGGCAAATATTGCAACACCTGAGAGGGTGTAATACCCGCAGCTACAATCCGTTGTCTATTATCAATAAGGATTCCTGTTGGAATTTGCTTTAGCATTAGTTTCTTATTGATATCATTAGAGCTAAACCCATGAAGAATATGTGTTTCAAAGTACTTATTGTAGCGGTACACATAATTCGCAGAGGCACCATGGTTTAATCCTAGAACCTGGAAACCATCACGATTCAATCTGCCTAGGGCATGCAAATTCGCACTGTCATTAAAGAACAGTTCAGAGCCATCGCGCCACACGTAGATGTATACATAGTTTCGTTTCAAACGACGAATGCTCTTGTGTTTGGATGGCTTGGTTGCAGCGCAATACTTGAATCGTGGAAGCTTATCTCCCACATTCAGTGAGTATTTGAGCCTTGCTGCGGTATCGCGCAATACTTTTAAAAATCGCCCTTGAGGATCCACACCTTGCACCGTATATGCCGCATTATTCCACTCCAAATAAGCAGTTCCATTGGCCCCCACGGCCACGCCTTGAAGATTGTCAAACACCCCATTATACGTAGTAATGAGTGCCACATCTATTCCTGCATCTGTATAAATACCATTGCAGTTTACATCTTTAATTCCCAAACAAAAGCTATCTGCACCATTGCTCCAATTGCTTGCCACTACATTGAGTCTCTTTTCGCGCAAGGAGGCTGCAGTTCCCATGAAACGGCGGTTACCAGCAAGCTGATTCACTGTTTTGTCATTCATCAGCTCAAAAGTCCTAAACTTGGCGGAGGGGAAATGCTCTAAATACACTTTGTAACCCGCGTCGCTGTTGCCTAAAGGCACTTCTACCCCATTGGAGTGCGATATATGGTACATAACCGTATCATCGGTAAAATCAAAATTGTGATTTTTATCAACCCAGAGCCGGGTTGGATACAGCGTCCAAGCAGGATTCTCAATCGCAATAAGGGTATATGCTTTTGCCACAGACAAGTTTGATGTTCCATCCAACACCCAGGTATACCCCCATCGGTAATTGGTATTGATATCCTTAGGCAACTTCACTTGGTACCAACTTGCTTTATCCTCGGGATTGGCACCTGAAATATCCAGCGGATTGGAAACACTGTCATTGCGAAACTCAAACACATTGGCCACGAGTATCAACTTATTATACTGTGCATCCTCTGCACGAATATTCAATGGCAATTGGAGTTGCTGCGCGTTGGCTAAGCAAGAAATCAATAAAAACACCCCATATGCAAGCGTGTTTTTAATCACGCGTGTTGCCGATAAATCGAAGTACGAAATACAACAAGTTCACCAGAGAGCCTGCAGCTGCGGCCACATAGGTCATTGCAGCCCATTTTAGGGCATCTTTTGCCCCAGCATATTCACTTACTGAAACCACACCGCGGTCCTTCATCCAAGCCAAAGCTCTATTACTGGCATCAAACTCAACCGGTAAGGTAATTAAAGCAAAGGCTGTAATTACCGCATAGCAGGCAATGATTATTGAGAGCATGGTTTGGGAAAGCCCTGTATTGGCCAAGCCAAACCCAATAAACATGCTGGCAAAAATGACAATATTCAGTAGCATACCACTTACATTTTGCAAGGGCACCAATTTGCTACGAAGTGTTAAGGGACCATACGCGGAAGCATGCTGCACGGCATGGCCACATTCATGTGCGGCTACAGCTGCAGCTGCGGCGCTTCTGCCAGAATATACATCATCGCTGAGGTTTACTGTTTTATTCAATGGATTATAGTGGTCTGTTAATTGACCCGCTACATGAATTACTTTTACATCAGTAATTCCGTGATCCTGAAGCATTCTTTCAGCGACTTCCTTACCCGACATTCCATTGCCCAAGGACATCGCAGAATATTGTGCAAATTTGGATTTCAAACGCCATTGAATCCCCATGCTTATAATAAACATGACAATCCCAATTAAATAATAACCAGCCATGTAGGGATTATTTCAAAAAACGTACCACCATATATATGACACCGCACAGAAACATAAGAATGCTGATTCTGTTAATCCCATGCATGAGACGGATATTCGAATTTTGGGTGTCCTCTTGCTTTTTAAAAGTGATGTAGGACCAAATCTTTTTAAATACCATATTCAAATATACCCTTTTGAGGCTCAGTTTGTTTTCGGTTGTGCTGCTTTTTTCAGCGGGCCTGCAACATCTATAGCATGACTTACCTTTTTCGACATCAAGGCAAAATCAAGTACTTCAAGCATATTGGTAGCATATTGAAATTTCATACCTTTTAAATATTCAGGACGAATATCTGCCACATCCTTGCGATTGGCCTCACATAGCAACACGGTAGTAATTCCCGCACGCTTTGCTGCAAGTATTTTCTCTTTAATGCCGCCTACAGGAAGCAATTTCCCTCTAAGGGTTATTTCACCGGTCATGGCCAGATGCGATTTCACGCGGCGTTGGGTAAACAATGATGCCAGCGAAACCAGTACTGTAATTCCAGCGCTTGGTCCATCCTTTGGAATGGCACCTGCTGGAAAATGCACGTGCATATCCCAGTGGTCAAATACTTCAGAATTAATTTCTAAATAATCGGAATGCGCCTTGAGAAATGACTTTGCAAGACTCACACTTTCTTTCATCACATCGCCCAATTGACCTGTGAGAATAAGATTGCCCTTGCCTGGGATCAATTTACTTTCAACAAATAGGACACTGCCACCCATAGGGCTCCATGCAAGACCGGTCACTACGCCTGCCGTTTCATTATTCTCATATATTTCAGGCTCCATTTTTTCAGCGCCCAGAACCAATTCCACTGCAGCTACATCAAATTTCGACTTGTACGTCACACCCATGGCCTTGTTTTTAGCTGCATTTCGCGTCAAAGAAGCGATTCTTTTATCCAGACCTCGCACACCACTCTCACGGGTATATTGTTCACAAATCACCTCAATAGCTTTGTCTGTAAGAGAAAAATCGGTCGCTTTTAGTCCATGTGCTTTGCGCTGTTTGGGAACCAAATATTTTTTGGCAATTTCTATTTTCTCTTCAAGGCTATAGCCACTGATTTCAATAATTTCCATACGGTCAAGCAAGGCGGGCTGAATAGAATCTAGCGAATTGGCAGTGGCCACAAAGAGCACCTTGCTCAAATCATAATCCAGTTCTAGGTAATTATCATAAAAGGTACTATTCTGCTCAGGATCGAGCACTTCAAGCATCGCACTGCTTGGGTCACCGCGAAAGTCACGTCCCATTTTATCAATTTCATCCAGTACAAAAACGGGATTGCTAGAACCTACCTTTTTAAGATTTTGCATAATTCTGCCGGGCATGGCACCTATATAGGTGCGGCGATGTCCGCGAATTTCAGACTCATCATGCAGGCCACCCAAGCTCATGCGCACATACTTGCGACCAAGGGCGCGGGCTATACTCCTACCGAGACTCGTTTTCCCAACACCGGGAGGTCCATAGAGGCAAATGATGGGGCTTTTCATGTCGCCCTTAAGTTTCAGCACCGCCAAATATTCAAGAATGCGTTTCTTTACCTTTTCCAAACCAAAATGGTCTTCATCCAGTACTTTTTCCGCATTTTTCAGGTCAAAGTTATCTTTGGAATAGGAATCCCACGGCAGATCAAGAAGCAGCTGCACATAGTTCAATCCCACACTGTAATCAGGAGAGGCTGGATTCACACGAAGGAGGCGGTCCAGTTCTTTATTAAAATGATTGGCCACCGACTCTGGCCATTGCTTTTTGGCACCCTTATCGCGCAGATTTTGTATTTCTCTATCTGGAGATTCTCCGCCCAATTCTTCTTGTATAGCACGTATCTGTTGTTGAAGAAAGTATTCCTTTTGCTGCTTATCGATATCGGTACGAACCCTATTTTGAATTTGATCTTTGAGTTCAACCATTTGCAGCTCGTGGGTCAGGTGTTCAAGAATCAAATTGGCTCTTTCTTTGGCATGTGTTGTTTCGAGAAGCTGTTGTTTTTCAGCCACAGATATATTCAAATTCGATGCAACAAAATGCATTAGGAAACGCGAACTGTCAATATTCTTAATCGCGATAGCCGCTTCACTTGGGATATTGGGTGACAGGCTAATAATTTGCTGAGACACCTCACGCACAGAGTCTATAAGGGCTTTAAATTCTTTATCCTCTTTAAAGAAATCCTCGGGCAAGGAAGCTACTTTGGCGCGGAGGTAAGGCTCTGAATGAACCTTTTCCAATATTTCAATGCGCTTTTTACCTTGAATAATCACGGTAGTGCTGCCGTCGGGCATGCGCATCATGCGAATAATTTGGGCCAGCGTTCCTACCTTATATAAATCTTCAAATTCAGGGTCTTCAATGTCTGCATTCTTTTGACTCACAACACCAATAATCTTTGTAGATTTATTGGCATCTCGAACCAATTTTATACTCTTATCCCTTCCCACTGTAATTGGGAAAATAACACCTGGGAAAAGCACTGTGTTTCGAATGGTGAGAATAGGCAACTCCTCGGGCACTTCTAATTTATCCATATCACTTTCCTCTTGTTTCGAGAAAAGGGGCATAAATTCAGGGTTGTCCCCATCAATTTCTAAATCACCATGAAAATGCATAATGGTATCTTTTGGTTCAAACATGCACGGTAGTTTTACAAGCATAGTGCCACAGATAAAGCGCGACAATTTTGCTGTATTTCGGACAATCCTAACAATTGGCTATCAATACAATGGCACAATCCACAAAATAGACTGACAAACCGTCAGTATATAAGGACTCTAAGAATTGCCAAATTCCGATAAAAATGCTTGCGATTGTGAGAAATAGCACCGATTTTTGCATTTAATTACCATTCTAAATAAGGATCAAATCATGAAATTCAGCAACATTCTACTTGCTTTGACCGTTCCAGCGCTTGCCTTCTTGGCAGCTTGCGGCGGCGATTCACCAACCGTAAAACCAAAACCAACCCTTTCCTTCCAAACAGGAGCTGGCTTCACTTTTAGCGCAGCCAAAGCACAGTACGATTCTGTATTGAACATTGGAATTAGAGCTACAACTGCCGACAAGAAATTGGCAAAAATCCAAGTTAAAATCGGAACCAACGGTGGTGATGATTTGGTAAAGTGGGACACTATGGTTTCAAGTGCCTCATTTAACTATGACTATAAGTACACTGTTAAAGGTAGCGTAGGTGATGTTTTGAAATTGACTATTGTTGCAACTGATGACAACGGTGAATCTGCTTCACAAAGCTTAAACATTACCATTCAAACTCCTAGCTATACTGTAAGCCAAGAAGGTGGTCAATATTGCTGGAACTTGATTGGTTCAAACAAAGGTGCTTATGACTTGAACGCAAAATCTGAAAGAGGCGCAGGCGAAGCAGATGCTTTGAAAGATTTAAAAGACATGACCACTTCAAGCAACCCAGTATTCTCTAAATCATGGACTAGCGGTAACGGAACCAAATTTGTTCGTGTAACCTTGAACGATTGGAACAACATCTCTAGCTCGAACGATTTGGTTGATTTGTGGGATGCTAAAAAAGCAACTGCAACTTCTACCATTACAAACCTTGCTAAAAACGATTATGTATTGGTTAAAACAGGTCAAGCTGTTGCCTTCAACATCTACCTTATTCGTGTAGACGACGTACAAGATGTATCTGGTAACAATGACTTTGTGAAATTCACATACATTTACGCTGACATCTAATCGAAATTGATATTAAAAAAAACCCTGCTGAATCAGCAGGGTTTTTTTTGTGCATACAGAACGCAGTTTTTTTATTTCTTTTGTACTGTGAAGAAAATAGCGGTTTATACAAGTGGAGGAGATGCGCCGGGCATGAACGCCTGCATACGCGCAGTAGTGAGAACAGCCATTGCCAAAGGAATTGAAATTTATGGCATTCGCAATGGGTATGAGGGCATGATTGAAAATCACATTTTCAAAATGGATGCCCAATCGGTGGCCAACATTATTCAATATGGTGGTACCATTTTAAAAACCGCACGCAGCGAAGAATTTCGCACCCCCCAGGGCCGCGCAAAGGCGGCTGCCAATTTGATAAAACATGGTATCGAAGGCCTTGTGTGTATAGGCGGCGATGGTTCTTATACTGGAGCCAAAATACTGTTTGCAGAGCATGGGATAAAAACAATAGGTTGCCCGGGCACGATAGACAATGATTTGTGGGGCACGGACTATACGATAGGATTTGACACCGCAGTGAATACAGCATTAGAAGCCATTGACAGAATCCGGGATACGGCAGACTCTCATAACCGCGTGTTTTTCATAGAAGTTATGGGTAGACATAGCGGTGCCATTGCATTAAGCGCAGGCATGGCTGGTGGAGCTGAGGGCATTTTTATTCCAGAAAGAAAAACAGAATTGGAAAGCATTATTGCCCAATTTGGAAAGAAGAAAAGAAAGAAAGCCTTCTCTATCTTCATCATTGCCGAAGGCGATGAACAGGGCAATGCGCATGATATTTCTAAAAAGTTCCAAGAATCCTTCCCCGGCATTGATGCTAAGGTATCCATCTTAGGCCATATACAGCGTGGAGGCAGCCCCACAGCAAACGACAGAATACTCGCCACCCGATTGGGCAGTGCAGCTGTCATTGGGCTTTTGGAAGGCCGTTATAATGAAGCTGCTGGAATTATCAATCATGAATTGCACTTTACGCCTTTTGAAGAAGCCATAGGTAAGAAAAAGGACGTGGAAACCGAGCTGTGGAATACAAACTTGCTGATAAGTTGCTAAGATGCTAAAATCACTTACGGTTCAGAATTACGCACTCATTCGGGATTTGGCGTTTTCACCTGAATCCCATTTGAATGTAATTACTGGTGAAACGGGCGCTGGAAAAAGCATTATGTTGGGTGCGCTTGGCCTTGTTCTAGGGAATCGCGCAGATACCGGCATTCTCAGCGACCAGAATGTGAAGTGCACCGTAGAAGCCATTTTCCAGTTTCAATCTGATGCCCTAACCACATTTTTAGAGAGCAGAGAGTTAGAGGTATCTGATGAAATCATTTTGCGAAGAGAAATCTCACCGACAGGCAAAAGCCGTGCATTTATAAATGACACGCCTGTAAACCTTACAGATTTGAAAGAAGCGGGAGAATTGCTCATTGACATACATACACAGCATACTTCATTATTGATTCGCAACAACAAACAGCAGTTGCGCATGATAGACCGTTTCGGAAATTACAGTCCAGTACTGATGCAAGCTGAAGCGCAATGGAAGTACTATAAATATGAACTTCAGGCATTTGAAGACCTAGAAGTTTTTTGCAGCAGCGCCCAAGCAGAACAAGATTTTCTGCGGTTCCAATTTGAGGAACTTGAGAAATTCAATCCACTTGAAGGGGAAGAGATACAGCTAGAAGAACGTGTAGAATTGCTGAATCATGCGGCAGATATCGCTAGGATTGGCGAGAACATTGCTGCGCTATTGCATGAAAACGAAAATTCCGCCTACAATCAAGTGCAAGCTGCACGCAGCTTAATGAAGCCTATTTCTGGCTTGAGTGCAGGACTTAAAGCTGTTTCAGAACGCTTAGACACCCTGCTACCTGAAATTAAAGATTTGGCCTCT
Source organism: Flavobacteriales bacterium (assembly GCA_040376005.1). Lineage (GTDB taxonomy): Bacteria > Bacteroidota > Bacteroidia > NS11-12g > UBA955 > JAGXTF01. Next base: position 14,371 of record JBEIRK010000008.1, on the reverse strand, counting down.
GAGATACAAGATATCGCAAGTGATAGTGAACCGAATGCAGCAGAACTTGAGAATTTAAATGCGCGGTACTCGCAGTTGCAATTATTGCTTAAAAAACACCGTGTAGACACGAGTCATGCCTTGAAACAATTGTTTCAGGAAATCGGAGATAAACTCTATACCGCAGACAACAGTATTGAAGCACTGGAAAAGCAGCGCGAAAAAGTAAAAATGGCCTTTGATGCGTGCATTGCCACCGCTAAAGAACTACATACAAAAAGAATTGAAACAGTGACGCAATTGTGTATTCAGGTTGAATCCGGCCTTCATCAGTTGGGCATGCCCAAGGCCAAACTGCGTGCCGATTTACAATTCCAAAATGAATTCTTAAATGACTCGGGTGCAAGTAAAATGCAGTTCTTATTCAGTGCCAACGGCAGTTTGGAAATGCCCCTAGAAAAAGTTGCATCCGGTGGTGAGGTCTCACGATTAAACTTTGTAATCAAGTCCATTTTGGCGGGTAAAAATGAAATCCCCACCTTGATTTTTGACGAGACAGACACAGGGGTTTCGGGTGAGATCGCACATAAATTCGGAGAAATGATGCGGAAATTGGGCGATTACCGACAGGTGATTGCCATTACCCACTTGCCACAGGTGGCAGCGCATGGCAACAGCCACTACTTTATCTCGAAAAAAGAAGTTGCTGGAAAGACCGAGTCGTTCATGGAAAAGCTTCAGATTGAGCAAAGAATACAGAAACTCGCATCAATGCTCGGTGGCGAGAACCCTGGGGAAGCGGCCTTAGCGAACGCAAAAGAATTGTTACAAGCGGCTACAGCAGCTTTGTCGTAGGAAGGTAACCCACATCTTTTTGTTTCACTGGAAGCAGTGCAGCTTGATTCGCCAATTGATCACAGCGTTCGTTCTCTGGAACTCCACTATGACCTTTTACCCAATGGAAACGCGGTTTGAAGCGGGTGTAAAGCGGCAACATCTGTTTCCACAAATCAGGATTTTTTACATTTTTCCAACCCTTGCGGTGCCAATTGAATAACCAACCTTCGGTTATAGCATTGCACACATACTTGCTATCCGAGTAAATATCAATAGGAAGATCGGCATGTTTTAGAGATTGTAGGGCGCGGATAACCGCGAGCAATTCCATGCGGTTATTGGTGGTGAGGTCGAAACCCTCCGAGAGTTCTAAACGATGCTTTCCAAACATCAACACCGCACCAAATCCTCCAGGTCCTGGATTTCCCAATGCACAGCCATCTGTATAAATCACAACACGCCCACTCATAAACAAGCGAAATAACCACAAAGAAATGGTGTTCCTTTCGAATGTTCAAAAATCCGCAGGCAACGTGAATAACACGCAGGCACTAAGCAAAAGTCTGTTAACAAGAATAACGGTACACAATTTAACTTATTTGCCCGTAAATACATCAACTGCGGCACCAACTTCTACCCCTTTCTGCAACTTGGATACTCTATGAATGGCTCAAAATGCACCAATGAACAGTCTATCACAGTAGTTGCTACAAACACTGCGATAACAACTACTACTTCTGAGTACAACAACAACTCAATAGGACTAAACTTAGGATTTGCATGGTCAATTACCCCTAAGATCTTGTTGCATTGCAGCATGGGTGGGTTATCGTACAACATGTACAAACAGAAATACAATATTGGTGCTGATGGCAAAAACTACAACACTTAGAAAAGCAGCGGATTGAACTACGCATTGTATTCTAGCGAATACCTATTCAACTTGGGTTTTGCTTACCGTTCGACAGGCAATTAATTCGGAGTTAAATTTCATAAAAAAGCCGACCCCAGGGTTGGCTTTTTTTATGAAAATATCATCCTACTTTGTTCCGTGGATGGTTACTTTGCAAGGAGAATGAACGCGGAGATAATAACGATTGGCGACGAGCTACTTTTGGGGCAAGTGATAGATACGAATTCCGCTTGGATGGGACTGCAACTTGCGGACATAGGCATTAGTGTAGATCGGAGAACAGCCATCGGTGACTCAGAAAGCGCCATTATATCGGCCATTGCAGAAGCCAGAACGCGTTGTAATTTGATCTTGCTCACGGGGGGATTGGGTCCCACGCGAGATGACATCACCAAAAAAACCTTGTGTACGTATTTTAATTGTGGCTTACGACGCGACGAAGAAGTGATGCGCCATTTGGAGGCTATTTTTGAGAAAAGGGGGCGTAGAATGTTAGAAATCAACATGCAGCAAGCAGATATGCCTGAGAAATGCACTACCCTATTCAATGCGGTAGGAACCGCCCCAGGCATGCGTTTTGAGGAAGGAGAGTTCACCCTGATTTCAGTGCCTGGTGTACCTTCAGAAATGATGCATATCCTTAGCACCCATGTGTTTGGATGGTTGCCAGAGAAATACGAGCTCCCTGCTATTGTGCATAAGACCTTACTCACAGCAGGCATTCCAGAGAGTTTGCTTTCCGAGAAACTCACAACGGTTGAAGACCAATTGCCGGTCAATTTCAAATTGGCGTATTTGCCCGCTTTTAATAGCATAAGACTTCGACTTACAGGTATAGGAAAAAGTAAAGACTTGGTAGAAAAAGAGCTGTTGCCCATACTGGAAACGATAAAAAGCATATGCGCAGAAAATCTGGTAGCAGATTATGATACAGATATGGCAGGTGCATTGGCGCAAAAGCTCTTGCAGTGCAATACCACAATTTCATTGGCGGAAAGTTGCACCGGCGGATATATTGCCAATGCCTTAATCAAACAATCAGGAATTTCAGCCGTAATGAAAGGTGCCATTGTGAGTTACAGCAATGAAATCAAGCATAATGAGTTGGGGGTTCCTCAAGAAATATTTACCACTGAAGGCGCAGTAAGCGAGAGTTGCGCGAAAGCCATGGTGGAAGGAATACTTCGAAAATTTGATACAGATGTTGCGATTTCTACGACAGGTATTGCCGGTCCTGGAGGTGCCACTGAAGATAAACCTGTAGGACTGGTTTTTATAGGCGTTGCTAATAAACACCAAACCATAGTAAAAAGATTTGTTTTCAATGGCAATAGAGAACAATTCATGCAGCGCACCTGCACCGCAGCATTGCAGATGTTACTGCAACTTCTCTAAGCTTATCCCAGACTACTTTCCACGAGCAAACCAACTGGATTAATAGTGCTTACGTGAATCACAAAAAAGAGCCAAGCACATAGGAGCACACCTAAAATGGGGATTCGACTGAAAAATTGTAACTTTGCAGGGAATAATGACCTTGACTGCAGCTGAAATCGCAAAAGCCACAGGTGGCACTATAACAGGGAACCCCGATACCGTGGTATCGCATCCTGCCAAGTTGGAAGAAGCAAATTCAAGCAGTCTGTGCTTTTTCGCGAATCCGAAATACGAAACCGCCTTGTATGCATCGCATGCGGGTGTGGTTATTATTCCAAAAGGATTTAAACCCAGCCAAGAAGTCTCCTTTAGCTGCGTAGAGCACGAAAACCCGTACTACGCATTCTGTATCATATTGGATAAATTCTTCAACCCCAACGCACATAAAACCGGCATAGAAACAGGCAGTTTCATTGCGCAAACAGCGCAATTGGGAACTGATATTTATGTTGGCAGCACCGCATATATCGATGAGGAAGCGCGTATAGGTAATGGCGTTAAAATTTACCCCCAAGTGTATATCGGCAAAGGCGCTATTGTGGGTGATAATTGTGTTTTATTTCCTGGGGTAAAAATTTATGCTGGCTGTGTTATTGGCGACCGCTGCATACTGCATTCTGGAACTGTTATTGGCTCCGACGGATTTGGATTTGCCCCAGTGGGAGATATCTACATGAAAATTCCACAAGTAGGCAATGTCGTTGTAGGCGATGATTGCGAAATCGGCTCCAACTGCAGTGTAGACCGCGCCACCATGGGCAGCACCCGCATTGGCAATGGCGTAAAACTAGACAATCTTATTCAAATCGCACACAATGCTGAGATTGGCGACAACACTGTTATTGCCGCGCAAGCCGGTATCTCAGGCAGCACCAAAATAGGCGCCAATTGTCAAATAGGAGGCCAAAGCGGATTTGTAGGCCACATTAAGATTGCAAATCGCACAGGAATTGGGGCCCAGTCGGGGATAAGCAAAGAAATAAGCGAAGAAGGCACCAATTGGATCGGAAGTCCCGCAATGCCTTTGAAAGACTTCTTCAAATCACAAGCTGTATTTAAGAATCTTGCGACATTGCAACAACGCATTAACCAACTCGAAAAACAACTCAAAAACCAGTCTTCTGAAGACTGAATTGATCATAGAAAATGAGCAAATTGAACCCAAAACAAACCACCTTAAAGGCACCTGTAACTCTTTCAGGAGTTGGCCTGCACACAGGAGCCAGTGTTACCCTTACATTCCACCCGGCACCTGAAAATCATGGATACAAGTTTCGCCGCACGGACATCGCAGATCAGCCAATTATTGAAGCGGATTGCGACTTGGTGACAGACACAAGTCGTGGTACAACCTTAGAAAAAAAAGGTGTCAAAATCAGCACAGTTGAGCACGTGTTGGCTGCCCTTGTGGGATGCGAAATAGACAACGTGTTGATGGATATTGACGGCCCAGAAATGCCAATATTGGATGGCAGTAGCCTCCCTTTTGTAAATGCTTTAACTCAAACGGGCACCGTGGAACAGGAGTCAGACAGAGAGTATTTTGAGATACCGTATAACATTCACTTCACCGACGACAACAATCAGGTTGAAATCATTGCTATGCCAGTAGACGAATACCGTCTTACTGTTATGGTAGATTACAATAGCCCTGTTTTGGGCAGCCAACATGCTGCAATCACCAGCTTGGCGGAATTCAAATCCGAAATTGCACCCTGTCGTACCTTTTGCTTCTTGCACGAATTGGAATATCTACTGGACAACAACCTCATCAAAGGGGGCGATTTAAACAACGCCATTGTACTCGTAGATAGACCGGTTTCTCAAGTGGAGCTCGACAGATTGGCAGCAGTATTCCACAAGCCTAGCGTAGAGGTAAAACAAGATGGCATTCTAAACACCTTAGACCTTCATTTTCAAAACGAGCCTGCAAGACACAAATTATTGGATATGATCGGTGATTTGGCTTTGGTAGGTATGCCGATAAAGGGTCAAATCATGGCGGCAAGACCTGGCCATGCCAGCAATGTAGCCTTTGCTAAAAAAATCAAACAAGTGATGAAAAAAGAAATGCGTCGCAAGCAAGATGGCGTGCCGCATTACGATCCGAACGAAAAGCCAATTTACAGCACAAAAGACATTATTCGTCTGCTGCCTCACAAGCATCCTTTCCTTTTGGTAGATAAAATTATCGCCAAAGATGAAAAGTCTGTAACTGCGGTAAAAAACATCACTTATGACGAACCCTTCTTTGTAGGCCACTTCCCTGGAGACCCTATAATGCCTGGCGTATTGCAACTTGAGGCCATGGCCCAAGCTGGTGGTGTATTGATTTTGAGTCAAGTACCAGATCCTGAAAATTATGGCACCTATTTCCTAAAAATAGACAATGCGAAATTCAAGGATAAAGTGGTACCTGGCGACACCTTGGTGATGAAAATGGAGTTAACAGAGCCAGTAAGACGCGGACTTTGCGTGATGAAAGCTAGGGCTTGGGTCGGAGACAAATTGGTAAGTGAGGCTGAAATGATGGCCCAAATTATCCGTATTGCCGAAGACAAAGATCCTGAAGTACAGAAATCAACCAGCTAAGCCCTACCCTTTTAATCGCTTTCAACCGCTGCTACATACCCAATGCGTGGTTCATTATTGAGAAATTAGAGTCTGTGATTTAAATTCAAATCACAGCCCTTTAATAAAATACATTTATAATTGTTGCATGTTGCGTAACCGCTTGTTTCTACTTCTAAGCGCTTTAGGTCTAATTGTGGCCTCAGTTGTAGGGTATTCTATCTTTAAAATGGCCGCCAAAGGAGCACATGCGGCGCTAATTCCGAAAGATGCTTATTTGGCATTTTGTGTAAACCTTCCTTCCCTAGGTAGTAAAATAGATTTAAAATCATTGGAAGACATGGAGTTATTTGATGAAATAAAGAATCTCACAAAATACTCTTATGATCGCGGTGTGCTTTCGAAAGCCATAAGAAATCCCAAAAAAAGCGGGATTAAATGGCATTCTAAATTGTATTTTTTCTATGGCTCAAATGCCGATGATGTTCAAATCAATGGAAGTATTTTCTGTATAGCAAATGAGAAAAAGTTTGAAAAACTTCTCAAAGATTTAGACGTAGACAACAACATTCAACGTGAACCGGGATTCAACTACCTGCACTTGGGTGGCAATGATTGTGTGGCTTGGAATAGCGGGGTCGCTGTAACCTTCAGTGCGGATGATCAAGAATCAGAATACCTAAAACAAGAAGTAGAAAAAATCGTAAAAACGAATTGGAATAAAAACAAAGAACGCAGCGCTTCATTTGAAGAGTTCTGCGCTTCTGATGGTGATTTTTCTTATTGGTCTGACTTTAATCTTACCGGAAAAACTGCGGCATCAAATCCAATTAATAAGATTACGAAAGACATGGATATTGAGTCATTCTCTCAATTTTCCGCTGTGTCATTTATGGATAATTCCATAGAAATAATGCACAAATATTATGTCCTTAAAGAGGGCGAACCTTTGGAAATAGTAAAAGAAAAAGGCATTAGTGATGCACACCTGTCTATGGTTTCAGAGAAAGACATCTATGGAATGCTGGCGTTAAATCTCAACATGGAATCTTGTATGGATTTGCTTTATTCTGGGGATGAGATAAAAGAATCCATGGATGCTTTTTTCAAAGAATATGGCATTTCTAAAAAAGAACTAAAATCCATGTTTACAGGAGAATTTTCACTCTCCATGTCTGGATTTGATGCATTCTCCGATACAAGCACTGCGACCGTAAAGAATGAGAGCTATATGTATTCTTACCCCAATGAACGGGTTTTAGACGCATATGGATATGAACCCCTTTATTATGAGTACCGCAAACCAAAGTATCCTACCCTAGTATTTGCGGCTTCCATGAAAAACCCTGAAGTGCTCAAGAATTATTTGGAGAAAAACGGAAGAAAGCCCAATGCAGAAGGGGTCTATGAATTATACAATAGCTATTCTATGGATGTGTATGGGGTGCTCTGTAATCAAGGTTTCATGATTACCAACTCATGGGTTACTGCATTGGAGTTGCAACGTTTAAGAGAATTTAAAATACCCAAGGGTGCTTATAAATCTGTAGTTCAAAAAACACCGTACTCCGCCTATTTCGCATTAAATCCAAGCTACTACCCTGCGCCATTGAAGAAATACATGGAAGATGAAATGGGTTTTAAAGTCTACAATGCCATGGTGCAGTTCATGAACGAATTCAGTCATTTTGAATCGCATTATGAAGACAATATGCAAGTTGCCACCATTCATATGAACCAGGGCAGCAAAAAGAATAGTCTTATGCGCATGTTGGAGATGATAAATGGATTGCTCGAAGAGAAGGCGCTAGGGAATATGTAAATAATACTTAGTAGGCTTAACGCCTAGTATCATTACCAGATTAAGCACTGCAAGGTGAAACGATTTTCATTATATCAGATACCGAAAGCCGCCAATATATAATGCGCAACACTTAGATTGTAGGCGAAATACCTTCAAATAGAAATTTTCTAAGTATACTTGCTACTTAACTGTAATATGAACAACGGAATAAAAATCGGCTTGGCTGTGCTTGGTGTAGGTGCAGCGGGAGCCGCTGGCTACTACTTTTTCAAAATGTCAGGCGGATCGGCGCATTTAAAATATGTACCGAAGGAGTCTGCATTCGTAGCCATGGTAAACCCCAAATCACTGTGGACCAAAGTGGATTACCCCAGGTTGAAGAAAATGAAGGCCTATGACGAGTTTAAAAAAATGCTCGAAAAAGATGATGACCTTCAAATTTTTAACGAAATCATTGAAAAACCAGAAGAAAGCGGTTTAGGCTTATTGTCAAACATGTACATGTTTGGCACCATGAAGAATGAGTCTATGGAAAGTGGCGGCATGGTTATGGAAGTAAAAAATGCCGAAGATTTTGAAAAATTGGTACGCAAAATTGACACCAAAGGGGGCATTGAAAAAGATGAGACTTATAAGCACGTTGTAATCGATGATGAAGTAATCTTAGGCTGGAACAAAGAAGCTGCGGTATTGCTCTTTAATGATGACGAAGATGCGGTTGAAAAATCGTTGGACAACGTAATGGTGCAGCAAAAAGACGAGAGCATTTTGGCAGAGCCCAAATTTGATGCATTTCGCAAAAATTCCTCTGATGCGGGTATTTGGGTAAACTACGGCGAAATCATTAAAATGGTGGGTAGCGATGAGGTAATGGACATTGCCAAAGACATGGGATTGGAAGATGCAGCTATGGATGTTACCCTAAATTTCGACAACGATAAAGTGGTATTGAAGTCTGAAATCGCATACAGTGAAGAAAACAAAGACAACCAGATCGATATCTTCAATGAAAAAGGCGTTTCAGAAGAACACCTAAAAACCGTGAGTGATGATAATGTTTTTGGTATTGTATCAGCCTCCTTCAACATGAAGAATTTGTTTGAAGCCATGAACAAGAACAAGGACATGCGTCAAGGTTTAGTAGATATGCGTGAGTCATTGGGCTTGAGCAAAGACGACCTCATGAACCTATTTACGGGTGAGGTGACACTCTCAATTACCGACTTGGCCAGCTTATTTGAAAGCCAAGAAGAAGAGATGATGGATCTTATGGATACTGCTGCTGCAGCGCCTGCCTACGACCCATACAGCTCAAATCAAGGGAATAGAAGCATTTACAGCACAGTACAATACTATGACGACGGAACCTATGAACAAGAAATTGCACCGGATTACGGCTATAGCGATGAAGGCGCTTACGACCCCTACATGGATCCTGAATATATGCCTATGTACCAGCCCCGCCCTACTCCATTGCCTGGAATGATCTTGTCTTTGTCTTCAAAGCAACCTGAGTCTATTGAAAGAATTTTCAAGAAACAGGAATTGCCAAAAGATGCTGACGGCTTGTATGCTTTGCAAATGGGTGGATATACTGTTTATGCTGTAATCACCAAGCATGGTTTAACGGTTACCAACAATCATGAAGCAGCGAAAACCCTGGCTAAAAAACGCGAATTCAAAGTTCCTAATGGGGATTATAAAGAAGTAGTAACTTCGAGCTCTGCAGCTATGTTCCTAGACTTAGACCTAAGCCATTATCCTAAAAAGGTGATGTCTAAGATGGAAGAAAACATGGGCAAAAGCCAATACAACAGCTTTAAAGACAAGATGAAGTCTTTCAAGAGCTTTGTAATTGCATCCAACGTGTCAAAATCAGAAGCGATGTTGAACATGACGGAAGACAAAAAACAGTCTAGCCTCATGCGCATCATTGAAATGATAGACGAGGCAGCTACAGAATAAAGGTTAGGTAAACGCCTGGAGAACCTTCTCCATGCGCACCCCGCGTGAACCTTTTACCAAAATATACGAAGCACTGATAGGATGTTGCATAAGCCATTCTGTCAGTGCTTCACTGTTTTTGTAGTATTTCACTTTATTCAGTCCAAGTTGGGCGGTATGCTCAAACTCTGGTCCACACAGATATACTGCATCAATTTCTAATTCAGAGGCCAACTGTGCAATGTTCTTATGTTCCACAAGGGAATGTTCACCCAGCTCGAGCATATCGCCTAGCATAGCCACCTTTGGCCCTTTGAGTTCTGCAAATGACTGCAGTGCCAATTCCATGCTACTCGGATTGGCATTATAGGCATCCAGCCAAATCATTTTCTCGCCCACTTTTTTCCATTCTGAACGGTTGTTGGAGGGTGCATAGGCGCAGGCAGCCAATGCCGCTGCTTGTATATCCATACCCAAGGAGATGCCTGCGGCCACCGCTGCAAGAATGTTGTAAAGGTTATATGCACCGCCAATATGCGCGGTAAACGGCCCATAGTTCTGGCCCTTGTAACTGAGTTCAAACTGCAGCCATGGCATAGATTCTATGACCCTGCCCATAAGATCAGCAGTATTATATATACCGTAAGTAAAGCTCTCTGGTAGTTGTTGTGCAAAGGGCGCGAGCCAAGGATCATCTACATTCACAAAGGCACTTTTTTGCATTTTTTTTAGGGTGAAATACAGCTCGCTTTCTTCGCGGGCCACTGCAGCAATATCCCCAAACCCTTCGAGGTGTTCTTTGCCTACATTGGTAACTATACCAGCATCGGGTGCGATAATGTCACATAGCACCTTCATTTCACCCGGATGGTTGGTACCCGTTTCTATAACCGCAACATCTTCTTCCCCTGTCAAGGCGAGTAAGGTGAGAGGCACCCCAATATGGTTGTTGAGATTCCCCGCAGTGCCTTTTACATTTTTTACACTTCCCAGCACACTTAAACATAATTCTTTGGTTGTGGTTTTTCCATTGCTCCCGCCCACAGCAAGAATGTGTGTCTTTAATTGTTTGCGATGGTAATGGGCCAATCCTTGCAGCGCGGCAAGAACATCAGGCACGCGAATTACACGATCCGAAACCATGGCAATGTCTTCATCAGCCACTACATAGGCAGCACCTTTCTCCAATGCTTCAGCGGCAAATTGGTTGCCGTTGTAGGTCTGGCCTTTCAAACAGAAAAACATACTACCTGGTAGGATGTTTCGTGTATCGGTGGAAATCAAGCCATTACAGGATTTGTAAGTATTGTGTATTATTTCTATTCCCTGGTGCAACATTTCTGTAATTTGACTTGTCAAAGGTAAGACCAATGAATGAAACAAGGTATATTTGTGTATCTATGAAACGACTGCGGCTTATTGTAATATTCACATTATTATTTTTTCAGCTACCGCTGAAAGCGCAAGACCAGCAGGTGTATTATACACAGGGTTTCATTCCTATTAAAATTGGAGGTTTTACACTTGCCCAACCTTTTATTGGTGGTTTAAACAGTGCACAGTTTCAGCGTATGGACATCAACAATGACAACATTGTCGACCTCTTGATTTTTGACCGAAACGACAGAAAGGTACTGCCCTTTATCCGTTATGAGGATTCTCAATACCGCTACGAGCCGCAGTACGAGGCCTATTTCCCCACCGGATTTTACTACATGATTACAGAAGACCTCAACTCCGACGGAAAGTTTGATATCTTTACCCTTACGGAATCCAACGGATTGGTCATTCATAAAAACATTACACAGGCAGGGGATAGTATTCCCCGTTTTCGCAATTTGGGAGAGCAGTACTTTAGAAATAGAAACATGCCACCATTTCCGATTTTGTATAACAGTATTGTGCTATCTAAAACAGATATGCCCGCCATTACAGACTTAGACAACGATGGCGACTTGGATATTGTGTCATACGACGCTACGTACACCATATACGTTATGTATGAAGATGTGCGTTCAGATTTTGGCTGGGATAAAGACACCTTCGAATTCCAGAAAAACGATGTGTGTTTTGGTTACTTCAACGACTTTAACAATTCGGTAAATCTGGGCGTTTGCCCCTACCAAGAAAAGTTGAGACCGCGCCACGTAGGCGGCGCATCCCTGCTGATGTATGATGCGGATGAAGATGGCGACAAGGAAATGGTGATTTCCAACGTAGGTGTGAAGCCTATGTACCTTTTGTATAATGGCAAGAAGGACTATTCTTTGGAATATGATTCAATTACCCATTGGGATTCAATTTTTCCGAAAAACACACGCCGCGCTGCAGACTATGCCTTTCCATCTGGATATTTATTTGATGTAAATGGAGATGGCGTTCAGGACCTAGTTACTGCGCCTACTGGATTTTCCGATGTAAAAGAGACAGAGCAAAACTGGTACTATCGCAATTATGGAAAGACCAATAAGCCGAATTTTAAATACGTAAGAAACAATTTCATCATTGATAAAATGTTGGATTTGGGAGCCAAAACCTCCCCCACATTTCTAGACTATGACGCCGATGGGGATTATGATTTATTGGTAAGTTCCAATGGTGATTTTGAAGTCACCGGTGGCGCTGCAGATCGTATTTATTTATTTAAAAATATTGGCACCAAAACAGAACCTTCTTTTGAACTCACCAATTCAGATTATCTCACGCTATCTAAAAAAGGCTTGGCGGATATGATTATTAAGTCAGGCGATATTGATGGCGACAAGGACATGGATTTGCTCATTGGAGATCGCTTCGGCAAGGTGCGCTGGTACAACAACACCGCTGGACCCGGAAAACCCGTGAATTTCAATCTTGCGGATACCAATATATTGGGAAGTTTCGGGGCGCCAGGCGAAAGCAATGCTGCCCCTTTGGTATTTAATTACAACAACGATACTTTACCCGACCTGCTTGTAGGTTTTTATGACGGCACTACAAGATTGTTTGTAAACGAAGGCAGCATCGAGAAACCTTCATTTACGCGCGTTCCGGGCAGTGCATGGGGCATGCGCGCCAATGAGATTTACATCAATGGCACAGATACCAACTTCTTGTTTTATGGCTACGCGGTTCCCGAACTGATCGATTATGACCAAGACGGCACCGATGAAATCCTAATTGGCTCGGCCTATGGTGTTCCGAGACTCTACAGCATTGCGGGGCATTCCGTCTACGATTCCTTACCAGAAATTCAGAATTGGCAATTCCAGCGCACCAAAACAGACAGTATCGTACCCGATTTAGGTGCATTGCTTGTTCCAGCAGCTGCAGATTTAGATGGTGATTCTTTTCCTGAAATCATCTATGGCAATTCCCGAGGCGGATTGATGTTGGCCACAACCATTGCAAGCAAAACAGGCAATAGTGTACGTAAATTTAAAAGCCTCAACCAGAGTTTTACATTATACCCGAATCCAGCTTCTGGCAGTGTATTGTTAAGTCGCAAAGGCAGTAACCGCAACTGGAGGGTTGAACTCACCGATTTGCAAGGCAGGGTTATCAGCCAAGCGCAATTAAGAATTGGCGAAACAGACATTTTCCTTGAAACATCTGCACTTGCCCAAGGCATTTACCTTGTTCGTGTAACTGATGGCACACAACAGGGCAGCGCGAAGCTGGTAGTGCAGCGGAATTAAAGCTGCACTGCAAGTTATTTATTCTTCCGTTTTTAACACTCTAGTTTTGTCATAACCGACATTAACCGGTTAAATCGGATAGTAATAATCACAAGCCATATAAAGCAAAGACAGTCCAACCGTGTATGTTATGATATTTCTGTGATAGATTCGTGGCACAGGCCATCTTTTGATATGCTATCTTTGTAATAGATACTTGTATCTTTTATCAAACATCAATTATCGAGTAAAACACAATCATTGCGCATTGCCAAAATTTAAGTTTTTATATTGCCTATGCGTTACTCTGTTGGGTTGCCAAAGTTTGGTAGCCCAACAGAGTTCGTTTTTTACCAAATTCCCAGTTCAAGGACCGGGGGGGATGGATATAATCGAGGACTCTAAGGGCGGGTTGATGGTATTTGCATGGGGCGAAATGTACCGCCTAGATAAAAATGGCAAGATCTTATCTCAGGGCTTGTGTGGGGTCGCTACTCACCATTATTATTTTCCAAACGATGATAGGGTATTTGAGTTTAATGCTGCCAATAGCCTTGATCTCGATGTATACAACCTTAAGTGTGAATACCTTATTGGGTACCCACAGACCAAGTTTAGAGATGAAATCGTAAGTTTTAGAGATATGTTGTACGACAGCAGCCGTGGACAATTCATTGCCTGTGGCTTTTATGGCAATAAAAACATGCGCTACTACGCAGGCTGGGTTGCGGGGATAGACAGTGCGGGCAAGCAGGTTTGGAGCAAGTTATTGCCATTGCCAACTGCAGCTGATTATGAAGTAAGAAAAATATTGCCTACCCACAAGCGTGGTGAGTATCTTTGCCTCTTAACCGATGTTGATGATTACAGATATAATGAGATGTATCTTATAGATAGTGCAGGCAATGTGTTAAGAAAGGCCCCGCTAGACCCCGACCCAGGTGCCAATAGTTGGGGAATACCCTATGATTTATACAGGTCTACATACGTTTATTCATCTTCAACACCATCATTCACAAACCTTACCGACAGCACTTATGTAATGTCTGTTATCCCAGCCGGTAAAAGTCAGTGGGATGCGACCTATTACATTTATGACCAAGAATTAAATCTAATAAAAAAAGTAAAAGGGGGGAGCATGAGTTTGACGCGGATTTCAAATAATCGGTTAATTGGATATTTGGGCAATTCTATTGGAATAATGAATTTTGAATTGCAAGTCATAGATTC
>JBEIRK010000126.1:0-6956 GCA_040376005.1 Flavobacteriales bacterium | reverse complement strand
GTACCCAACGTGTATGGCATGAGTCAGTTTGCGGATGGGGGTATTTTTGCGACCAAGCCTTATATCAGCGGCAGCAATTATATTATGAAAATGAGTGATTATCCCAAGGGGGAATGGCAACAGATTTGGGATGCCTTGTTTTGGAGATTCATGGACAAGCACCGTGATTTTTTCTTGAAGAATCCGCGCTTGGGCATGCTGGTAAAGACCTTTGACAAATGGGATATTGAAAAGAAACAAAACGCGCATCGCATTGCGGAAACCTTTTTGAGCACGTTAAAATAAGAGGTCATTTCCCAAATTCAGGATTCATTCCGCGGCAGAAGTTGCAGACACGAATGATACGAATTATATTTCGTTGACCTTGGTGTTAATTCTGGCTGTTTCATTCGTGGTAATTTGTGGCTATTTCCGCGGCAGAAGCTACAGACACGAATTACCACGAATTATACGAATTCACACGAATTGGTTTTCGTTGTAATAAACGCATGCCTAGAGGGTGAACGCAAAACTCAACTGTCAACTGTACACTATCAACTGTCAACTATCATGTACTGGTTGGTCGCACCGCGAGCACAGCCTCTCGGAAAGACCGAACCAGGGGAGCCGGGAGGCTCCGGAGACGCGAGGCAAACGGACTCCGTCCCGTGGTTGGGTCTTAGCGGAGAGGTACTCCTCGCAGTGAGACCAACCACTATTTGGGAAAGGATAACATTTAAATGGTAACGAAATATGCAAAATATTGGGATTTCTGAGACGCGAGGCATCGTGCATCTACGGGCAGGGAATGTTCGGTATCAATTCCTATCATGAACTGGTTGGTCGCAACCGAACCAGGGGAGCCAGGGGGCTCCAGAGACGCGAGGCATCGCGTCTCTACGGGGATTGTGCATACCCGAATCATGAAGGTACACAGGGTGCCGTTGGGATAATAGACCTTCCTTTTTTTCATTGTGATATCGTTATCCCCAGAGGGCGAACGCAAAACTCAACTGTCAACTATAAACTGTCAACTATAAAGACGCGAAGTATCGCGTCTTTATGGTCATTCCTTCCACAACGTATGTAACATATCCAACGGATTTAATTTGCCGCGCAAACTCACCTCTGGATTGGCCCGCTTAAAGGCGACATAAACACAAATAAAAATCAATACAAACCCCGCATCTGCCGCTATTGCAGCGCCCTGCAACCCATACTCAGGAATGAGCCAAAAAGACAAACCTGTCTGCACAAGCAATCCCGCGGTATTGGCCAGTAATAAAAACTTGAAACGGTTTACCGCATGCAAGTAATGGCTAAACAAGGTACTGCAACCCAAGGCCACAATCGCTGGAAAAAGCCATATTGCGGTATTGCGCAGGTCAGAAAACTCCGGTCCAAAAACCGCAGTGTACAATGACGCGGGCAACACCCAGACCACCAGACACGCCATGGCCGTGCCCACCGCAGCGACTACCGCATAGCGCAGCGTAATATCCGCCTGAAACACTGCATTCTGAGACTGCAGTATCCGCATGTGCGCAATGGCACCAAAACTATTCCCAAATATCCATATGGATTCTGCAATCAGCAGTGCATTGGCATACACCCCTACTTCTGCATTTCCCAAGAAGGATGCAATAACCAACAAACTCAAGCGGTAATTGAGAAACTGCACCAATTGTCCATTTTGCGCCCAAAATCCATCACTAAAAAAGCCTTTAGGCACAGCGGTTTTTTTATAATTTAAAAAGAAGTTTGCAATAGACTTTTCCGACAACACTAAGGCGATACACAACACCAAAAATGCCGCCAGCCCATTGGCCAAGGCCACCCTCGCGGTATCCAATAACTGTTGGGTTCCCCATAATGACAAGCCCTCTCCTCCTTGGGTAGCTTCAATAATAAACAAATAGGCCAAGCCGATAATGAGCAAGAACCGGAACAATTCATTTAAAATGCCCAATACATTTCTACGAAAGACACGCGCCCTACCATGGTAAATATTGTAAATAATAGTCAAGAACATGAGAGGTGCCGCCATAAGAATAACTTGCAACACCATGGCTACATTGTGCACCCACAATTGCAGGGCAATTCCACCAACGAGCAAGGTAATTATTGACCATAACAAGGCCGCCGGAACAACGGATGCCAGGGTATTTCGCGCACTGTAATTCGCCAAACTGCTGCCCCCAACATACTCATTAAACACCATGAACAAATTTACATAAAACAACAGCAGGCCAATTTCTCCGCGGCCTTCAGCACCCATCCACCGCGACATAAAAATCACGGTCCCGGCAGCCAACGCGGCCTTACCCAATTGTAGCATAAAGGTAATTCCAGGACTATTTTTTGCCATGCTGAATATGTTGTAAAAAATATGTGAAAGACACCAAGCGGAAATAGGCTTGCAAATCCGCAGGCGCTGGATTTTCTAACTTGGAAAACAGTTTTTCCCGCTTTGCCAGCGGCGCCCACATTTCGAGAGAGGTATCAAAAAACGCCTCTTTCCATGCGGAAATATGCGATTGCGTTAGCTGTGCATCCGGCACTGAAAATCCTTTTTTATCTACGCGCCACAGCACCGATTCCGGCACCAGACCTTTGCCTGCCTCGCGCAATATACCTTTGGTATAGCCGTTCTTCAACTTTGTGCTGAGAGGCAACTTTAAAAAAGAAGCCAAATTGCGGTCATCAGCAAATGGATTTCTGCTCTCCAAGCTATGCGCCATGCCGTTTCTATCTTCCCAAAGCAGCATTTGACCCAGCTTGATTCCATAATAATCATCCCACATTTTTGCCTCAGCATCCAGCTTAGACTTTTCCCATAATACTGACTGGTATCCTATAAAATCATCATGTAAGATGTCGGCATATTTTTTAGAAAAAATACGCTGCTGTATAGCCATAGGCAGGCGCTGCTGTGCAAACAGTGTTGCGCGCATTTTCAATCTCTCTTTGGAAGAAATAGGCCATTGGCCTGGCTTGAGTTTTCCTTTTTTCAGTGGACGTGCCAAATAATCTGGATAGCCGCCAAAAATCTCATCCGCACCTTGTCCGTTGAGTATGACCGTAACACCCGCTTGCTTCACCAATTTGCACAGCGCATAATGCGCCACATTATTCCAAGCTACAGGCGGCAAATCCGTATGTTGTACAACCTCTTGCAGAAGCTGCGATCCTTGTTGTGTAATATCCGTGGTATGCCAAATGGCCTTGTTGTAATCTACCACCTGTTGTTGCCAAGCACTCTCATCCGCTGCACTATGGCCAGAAACAACAGAGAAGGCATGCAGCTCCCGTTCTGGGTGCAAATGGCGCGCCATGCCCAAAATAAGAGCACTATCAACCCCACCGCTTACGGCAAAACCCAAGGGCACATCCGCAGTGATGCGCTGTTCTATTGAGGCTTCTAAACGCTGCAATAAGGCTACAGGGGGCTCACCCAATTTCTCCAATTCAAAACGGGTGTCTTCTTTCCCTCCTGTGGTTATGGTTTCACAAATCCCTTTGGGGAAGGTGTATATTCCTGAAAAAAACGTACTGTTATCGCCAATATCCAGCAGCCCTTCTGAAAAGAAATGCAAGAACATTTTTGGACTCACCGTATCTATTTCAGCAAGCTTTCTTAAGGCCTGTGTTTCACTGCAAAACAATTGTACCCCTTTTCTCTTGCAGGTGTACAAGGGTTTCACGCCCGTGGGATCTCTAAAAACAAGAAAACACTGCTGCGTTCTATCGTACACAATGCCCGCAAAAAAACCTTCTATGTGCTGCAAGCCGCGCACGCCGTGCATGTCCAACAGGTGCAGCACGGTCTCCGTATCGGTGTGTGTGGGTGTGTCAAACCCATACTTTTGATTCAGGTTTTTAAAATTAAAACACTCCCCGTTAAATACGATTACATAGCGTCCAGAAGGACTTAACATGGGCTGCGCGCCCTGCGGACCTGGACCGATAATGGATAAACGACGGTGTACCAATGCGGCTACAAATTCGCCTTGCGCTTCGCGTATGTGCGTCAACGCTGCGCTGGCGCTGTCATCTCCTCTAAAAAAGTGCAGTTCGCCTTCTGCATTGATACAGACAAAGCCCTCGTCATCGGGTCCCCGATGCTGCATCCCCGCAGACAACCGCAGGCATAGTGCCGCCAGTTCTGACGCTGCCATGGGTTTTTGGGATACAATGCCGGCTATTCCACACATCTCTATTTCGATTGAAGCTGCGAATATACGTGTGTATATTTTTGAAGCAGGCTCGCTGAGGAAAACATAGCCCGGGCCTTCACTGCAATTTCCGGATCTCTAGATATTTTCTGTGTCACTGCCATCTGCATTGCGCGGACTAAGTCGTCCACATCATTGGAATCCACTTGCAGGCCCATATCGGTTTGAATAAATTCTTCAGGTCCACCACAGGCCGTATATATCACTGGCATGCCTGTGCATACCGCTTCGGCATAGGTTAGACCAAAGGTTTCAAAACGGCTGAATCCCACCAAAATATCGGCTTCTTGCATCACACGCGCATACTCAGGGCGGGGCAGCCCCGGTGCTTGAAACAAGATTCCCTCCAATTCTTGCGGACTGCGCTTGCTTTTAAATGCCTCCCATGCGGCCTCTGGCACAATCAGTTGCAAGGTAGTCTCAGGAAACCTGCGGTGTATGAGTTGAAATGCTTCTATGATTTGGGTCGTCTGTTTTTGGCGGTCTTCCCAATTGGAAACGTGTGCAAATCGATAGCCCTGCTTGGGTGTGGTATAGGCAAAGGGCAGCTCGGTAAATACAGGATGTATATGATTAAAAATGGTTTCTACCCGATTCACACCCAATTCCATCAAGCGGTTTGACAGACTCTGCGAAACTGCAGTCACCGCCTGTGCCGATTTGAGTATGTACAAGCTGAGCCACTTTTTGTAGCCTTTTAAGGAATTGTCTTTTTCCAAATATCCTGTAAAATGCTCGGTAACCGCCAGCGGAATGCCTTGGGTCCACCGCAACAATTTGGCTGGCAATCCCATTTTCCATGCTACAAGTACATGCAGCACATGCGGCTTGCCTCTTTCGGATTTGATTTTTCTATAGGTGTTAAAAATATGAAAAAAATAGCGCCACTGCCGCAGCAAAGGGCCGCCTTTCTCAGGAATGAATACAATGTATTCCTTCACATTTGGTGCAAGTTCGTTGCATTGAAGACTTGGTTTTTCTGCCTCATTAAAACTGCAATGCAACACAGAAACCTGGTGTTGTGCACCCAACATGGCTGCCAATTCTCTATTAAACACTCCATTCAACTCCTGACTGGGCACAGGATACCAACTGGGCATGAGCAAAATATGGAGAGGAGAATTCACCTGCGTTCAAACTTAAGTTGAAAAAATTAATTCCGCTTAAGAAAAAATGAAATGGTGACATTATATTTGCAGCCCCGTTGAAGAATATTCTTCACTGTGGTAGTTGGCGATTATAGCTCAGTTGGTTAGAGCATCGGTTTGTGGTACCGAGGGTCGCCGGTTCGAGCCCGGTTAGTCGCCCCAAAATGCTGCCTCTGGCAGCATTTTTTTTTGCCCCAATATTCCAAAAAAAAAGCCCATCTGGGCTTTTCTATACTGTTCTTTTTACCTTACAAACGAACGCTTGTAAGTATATTTCATTACTGGGGCTCCATGCCGATGTACTTGATAAACTCAGCGCGCGTAGCCGCGTCGTTGAACTTACCCGAGTAGCTAGCCGTAACCGTAGAACTGCTGGTGTCTTTGATACCGCGACTTGCTACACACATGTGACGTGCGTCCATAACCACAGCTACATCTTCGGTTTGCAACACTTGTTTCAACTCATTGGCAACCTCTACAGTGAGTCTCTCTTGAACTTGTGGGCGCTTTGAGAAGTAATCTACAATGCGGTTGAGCTTAGACAAACCGATTACCTTACCACTAGAGATGTATGCGATGTGTGCTTTTCCGTAGATCGGAACAAAATGGTGCTCGCAGGTGCTGTAGAAGCCAATATCCTTTTCCACCAACATTTCGCGGTAGTTAAAGTTATTTTCAAACAAGGTTGGTCCTGGCTTGTTGGCGGGGTTCAAACCTTTAAACTGTTCTTTAATAAACATTTTGGCCACGCGATAAGGCGTGCCGTTCAGGCTCTCATCGCTGAGGTCTAAACCCATTACATGCATGATTTCTCTGAAATGCTTTGCAATAAGTTCAATTTTCAGATCATCATCCATCTCAAAGGCATCGGGCCTCAATGGGATGTTCAGCTGGCTGCCTTGGTGTTCATCGCCCAGGGCTTCGATATCTTTGATTGGTGTATTATCCATTGAATTCAACGTAATTTCTTGGTGTTTCGTATAGTTTAACTGACAGTTCAAAATTGGCGGGCACAAATGGGCGCATGATATCCCAGATGACCACGGCAATATTTTCTGCTGTTGGGTTTACATTTTTGAAGGCAGGTACGTCTAGGTTTAAGTTTCTATGATCAAACTTGCTCAGCACCTCTGCTTCCAGTATGTCTTTGATGTCTTTCATATCCATAACATAGCCTGTGCCTTCGTCCACAGCGCCGCGCACGGTGAGATGCAACTCGTAGTTGTGTCCATGAAAGGACGGGTTGTTGCACAAGCCGAATACTTCCGCATTCTTCTCAGCCGACCAGTCGGGGTTATGAAGGCGGTGGGCAGCATTGAAGTGCGCAACACGGGTAACAGACACGATTCTACTCATTGGTTATGATTCAGCAAAAACAATGCTAAGAAAACCAATTAGAATGGAAAAGGTTTCAAATCTTTCAAAAGTTTCTCTGTGCTCCAAGACTCCGAGTCCACTCAAATTCAATGAAATAGCGCCACAGGCCTATCTTAAATATCTTTTTTCCTGCCAATATTTGAAGGGCAAGCTTCTGTTAACCGTCAAAAAATAGTATCATTAAAAAAAAATGACATAGGAACAACGGCAAACATGC
>JBEIRK010000132.1:0-6723 GCA_040376005.1 Flavobacteriales bacterium | reverse complement strand
TTAAGCTCACCAACTAATTTAGTACATGATATGCGGCCAGAATATAAATATTCCGGCCAAGGCTGCACAAATGCTCGCCCAAAGCACTGCGCCTGCTGCGATGTCTTTTGCCAATCCTATTGCCTTGTGTTGCTCCGGATGCACATGGTCTAATAAGGTTTCTATGGCCGTATTGAGTAGTTCTAGCCCCAGCACTAGGCCTATGCACACACAAATCACGGCCCACTCAAATCGCACAAAGTGAAAATAGAAGCCCAAGGCGATAACCACCGCGGCAATAAACAGCATAATTTTCGCATTGCGATGACGGGTTAGACCATGCCTCATTCCATGAATGGCGGCCTTAAAGGATGACAGTGTCGATTGTCCCATATCAAAAAAAAATCCCCCAAAATTCGGGGGATTTATATTAGAATGTGTTGATTTTTATTCTCTTTTCAATTTCCTCGACATCATGACGGAATTTTTTATCCGTTTCTATCAAGTCATTCACAGTTTGACAAGCATGTATAACTGTACTGTGGTCCCTGCCTCCGAAGAACATACCGATGTTTTTCAATGAAGCTTTTGTAAGGTCTTTGGTGAAGTACATGGCAATCTGACGGGCTTGTACAATTTCTCTTTTTCTGGTTTTGCTTTTAACTGCTTCAACAGGAATGTTGTAGAAGTCACATACCAATTTTTGTATATACTCGATGCTGATTTCGCGGGTTGAATTCTTAACAAAATTCTTCACGATCTGCTTGGCAAGGTTCAAATCAATATTCTTGCGATTCAAGGAAGCCTGGGCCAATAGTGAAATAAGAGCACCTTCAAGTTCACGAACATTCGTGTCAATATTGTGTGCAAGATATTCCACCACATCGCGGTGCATGGTGATTCCGTCTTGGTACATTTTGTTTTCCAAAATCGCCACGCGGGTTTCGAAATCAGGACTTCCCAAATCTGCACTCAATCCCCATTTGAATCTAGACAAGAGACGTTCGTCCATGTTCTTTAGGTCTTTTGGCGGACGGTCGCAAGTCAAGATGATTTGCTTTCCGTTTTGGTGCAAGTGGTTAAATATTTGGAAGAATATTTCTTGGGTACGTTCTTTTTTGCTGAAAAACTGCACATCGTCTACGATGAGCACATCCATAAACTGATAGAAGTTTACGAATTGGTTGTTGTTGCCATTTTTCGCAGAATCGATAAACTGATTGATGAATTTCTCAGCACTCACAAAAACCACCACTTTCTGTTTGTGGTTTTGCTTTATCAAGTTACCAATGGCGTGGGCCAAATGGGTTTTACCTAAACCGCAACCTCCGAAAATCATCAATGGGTTGAATGCGGTACCCCCTGGTTTTTGCGCAATTGCCAAACCCGCATTTCTCGCCAATTTATTGCATTCCCCTTCTACAAAGTTGTCAAATGAATACCTAGGATTCAATTGACTGTCAATATTCATGCGCTTCAGACCAGGAATGATAAATGGGTTCTTAATCGGTGAGTCAAGATTTACCGGTACACCAAGTTCATTCTGTACTGATTTGCCCGAAGTACCTGTAGGCAAATTGATGGTATAAGGTGCATTCTCATGCCCTGAAGTTTCAATAATTACATTGTACTCGAGCTTTGCAGTAGGACCAATTACTTTTTTTAGCGTTTTGTGGAGCAATTGTACATAATGTTCTTCCAACCATTCATAAAAGAACTGACTCGGCACCTGAATGGTAAGCACTTTGTTGTTCAGTTTGATGGATTTAATAGGGTCAAACCAAGTCTTAAAACTTTGTGGATTAACGTTGTCCTTGATAATTTTCAGGCATTCCTGCCACGCGAGTTCATGTGTTTTAATGTCTGACATAGCTTTTCCTTGACTCATTCTTGCTTTTTTCTTCGTATAGTTGTCTAAGTGATTGATTATCAATAGTTGGTGGGGGGGCCGAACTATTCTGCTAAGAAAGTGGAAAAATTCACAATGTGCTAACTTTTTTTGCTTGCACAGAATTTTTTTTTGATGTAATTTTTAAGCGTTGAGTGTTAGCCCTTGTATTCGCCGAATACGTCCCTCAAGGTGTCGCAAATTTCACCTAATGTAGCATAAGATTCCACCGCATCTATAATATAAGGCATAACATTGTCCTCTCCTTTGGCCGCTGTTTGCAATGCCTTCAACTTTTCCGTTACCAGATTTTGATTGCGTTGGATTTTAACCGATTGGATTCTATCCGTCTGCTTTTGTCTAATGGTTTCATCCACTTTTAACAAGTCACCAGGTCTCGGACTGTCTGTTATGAATTCGTTAACACCTACAATGATTTTACTTTTCTTTTCAATATCTTTTTGATATTGATAGCTGCTGCTGGCAATTTCTGCTTGCATCCATCCATTTTCAATGGCAGCAACAGAGCCACCCATGGTGTCGATTGTGTTTATAATGTGCTGTGCCTCTGATTCTAAGGCATCGGTCATGGCTTCTACAAAATAGGATCCCCCGATAGGGTCAACCGTTTCAGTAACACCACTTTCATAGGCAATAATTTGCTGTGTGCGCAACGCGATGCGCGCAGCATTTTCGGTAGGAAGACTCAAGGCCTCATCAAAGCCATTGGTATGAAGACTTTGTGTTCCGCCAAGCACTGCTGCTAAGGCCTGAATGGTTACTCGGGTAATATTGTTTTCAGGTTGTTGCGCGGTTAAGGTTGATCCTCCCGTTTGGGTATGAAAGCGAAGCATCATTGCTTCTGGTGATTTGGCACCTAGGTCTTTCATAATCTCAGCCCACATGCGTCTTGCAGCTCTGAACTTTGCGATTTCTTCAAAGAAATTATTGTGTGCATTGAAGAAAAAGGACAAACGTTTTCCAAAAACATCAGCATCCAATCCTTTGTCTATGGCAGCCTTTGCATAGCTTTTTCCATTGGCCAAGGTAAATGCAAGTTCTTGTGCTGCTGTGCTTCCCGCTTCGCGGATATGATAACCGCTGATGGAAATGGTATTCCACCTTGGCAGTTCTTTGCTGCACCAATCAAAAATATCAGTGATTATGCGCATGCTCGGTCTTACTGGATAAATGTAAGTGCCCCGCGCCGCATATTCTTTTAAGATGTCGTTTTGGATGGTGCCACTAATTTTGCTTAAATCAGCACCTTGTTTTTTAGCAAGTGCCACATACATGGCTAATAATACGGATGCAGAGGCGTTGATGGTCATGCTGGTGGTGATCTTATCCAGTTGAATGCCATCAAACAAAATTTCCATATCTGCCAATGAGTCAATAGCAACACCCACTTTGCCTACTTCACCTTCACTCATCATGTGGTCGGAGTCATATCCGATTTGAGTAGGTAAATCGAAAGCTACAGATAAGCCTGTAGTACCTTGTGATAATAAATAATGATACCTGCGGTTGCTGTCCTCCGCGGTACTGAAGCCAGCGTACTGCCTCATAGTCCAGTGGCGGCCGCGGTACATGTCGCGACGAATGCCACGGGTAAATGGAAATTCTCCCGCTAAGGGTAAAGGTTTTGCAGTATCTGTATAGAGTTCTTGAATCTCTATACCACTATCAGTCTTGAATTTCTTCTGCGTGTCGGACATATCAGCCAAAATACAAACCGATTTCTGCTTTCAAAAAGTTGATGGCTTTTTCGGTGGGTTGTTCCCCTGTAGCCATTAATTTTTCAATGATTGCTTTACTCAAATCGGTTGAAGTTGCGTTTTCGGGTAGTTCCGCCGCACAGTGGTTAATTAAAGCAATCACTTGCTCTTTAACCACACGTATTACGTTCCAAGCTTGGTTGGAAATGTAAATTTGCTGAGAAAGATTGTAGTTGAATTCCTGCTGAATGTGGTTCAACATGGTGAATTTTAATGCCATTGCAGAAATGCCAGGCTGATTGTCTGACATAATCAATTGCTGCGGGCTAATTCTCTCCAAGAACAATACCAACCTTTCATAGGCTTGAAGTTTTATAGGGGAAACCAAGTTTTGACTTTGCTGTCGCATTTCAAGACGCATCTTTGACAGATTCTCGTCGCTTTGGTTTTTTAGGATGAGATAACTCGTAAAGAATACTACGATTGCCGGGAGGATATATTTTAGGATTTCTAGAAATATTTCGAGTGCGTCCATATAACGTAGCAAAGTAAATGGATTTGGAACAAATCTTCGGTGTTATTCTGCAGTTTTACGAACTTTTTTCTTTGAAGGTCGTTAACTTTGTATCATTGTATGAGTGTAGTTGAAATAAATACGGATCAGGTAATACGTTTTACGGATTCCGCCTTGGAGGAATTGAGCCGCTTAAAATCTACCCTAGAACTTGCCGAAGATCAATACCTTAGAATTGGTGTAAAAGGCGGCGGTTGCTCAGGTATGAGCTATTTGTTGGCCTTTGATAAACGGGAGGAAAAGGATACGGTGTATGAAATACAAAACATAGAAGTGGTAATCAATAAGGCCCATGTTATGTACCTGTTAGGTATGGAAATAGATTGGGAAAACGGCCTTAACAACCGCGGATTTGTATTCGTAAATCCCAATGCCAAAGAAACCTGCGGCTGTGGTCAGTCTTTTTCGGCCTGATTTTAAGGCTTTTCACAGATATTTTTACAGTCTACTCACAACCACGCATACCTTCGCTGTACTTTGAATTTTAGGGAAAATATCGCCCAAGGTCTAGAAAGTATTCGCGCTAATGCTACCCGTGCTATTATAACCTGTTTAATTATTGCGATTGGGATTGCCGCATTGGTAGGAATTCTTACTTCTATAGACGGAATGAAAAATGCCGTGGGAAGTACCTTTACCAAAATGGGTTCACGGAGTTTTACCATTCAAAATGCAAATACCGTAAGGCGCCACGGTGGCCCTGGCCAAGTCGTTGATTATGTTCCTATTCGCTACAGTCAAGCCCAATTGTTCAAACATTTGTTCGAGTTTCCTGCGAAAATTTCTGCAGAATTGTTTGTCTCAGGAACCGCCCGCCTGCGCAGTGGAAGTGAAGAAACCAATCCCAATGTGTCTGTTACGGGAATTGATGAAAACTACATGGATCTTCAGTCTATGGATATTGAAAAAGGAAGGGCTTTTACACAAAATGATCTCTCACTTTCTTTACCCTTAGCCATTATTGGCAAGGAAATTTCTACAAGACTCTTTGGCAAACGCGATCCTATTAATTCGTATATTTCTATTAATGGAAAACGGTATCAAGTCATTGGGGTGTTGGCAGAAGTAGGCAGCACGCTTGGCCGTTCTGGTGGCGACAGAAATGCATATATTCCGGTGAGTAAAGCCAGAACAGATTTTCAAATTACAAATGAGAATGTTCAGCTTTCCATTATGGTAGAGGATGAAAAAGATTTGGAAAAAGCCATGGATGAGGCGTACCTCGCTATGCGCCGGGTGCGCAACCTGCACATTCAAGATGAAGATAATTTTATCGTTCAAAAAAGTGATGCCGTTGCCAAGGAAGCCCAAGATAGTTTGGGCATGGTAAGCTTGGTAGGAACCATCATTGCCGTTATCACCTTGCTAGGTGCTGCTATCAGTCTCATGAATATTATGCTCGTGAGTGTTACAGAACGAACCCGAGAAATAGGGGTGCGCAAAGCATTAGGTGCTGCACCCATGGTGATTCGCAACCAATTCCTAACAGAAGCGATTGTGATTTGTCAGGTCGGAGGTTTTGGTGGTATTATATTGGGTATGCTGCTGGGCAATGCCGTGGCCATAGGCCTGGGTAGTGGCTTTATCATTCCTTGGCTATGGATTGGTGTTTCTATTCTAGTATGTACCATAGTAGGTTTGGCAGCAGGTATTTATCCTGCAAACAAAGCCGCAGCTATGGATCCCATTGAGGCGCTGCGATACGAATAAAGAGAAGCGCTTATTTGCCGAAAAGACCCTTGATTACATCCAAAAAGCCACCCCCGGTATTGCTACCCGTTTTGGAGCCTTGGTCGGCTAGGAAATTCTGAATCATGTCCCCAATTCCGCCGTTTTGAAATTGCCCAATGATGGATTGCAAATCAAATTCACCGCCCTTCACTTTATCATTGAAGATATTCATGACTTGCGGCAGGAGTTGGCCTGCGATGCCACTTGCGGCAGCCCCGTCGATACCCAGTTTGCTGCTTAGGTTTTCTATTAGCGCAGGGCTTAACTGTTGCATTATTGGATTGTCAGCGCTGGTTTCAGAACCGCTAAACATTTCCATAATACCACTGAAATTGCCTGATCCAGCCTGCGAAGTCAGTTGAGACATTACAGTGCTTGAGGCAATTTCAGTGATATTGCTTGTATTAATTCCTTCGGGTAGATTAAGGTTATGGCTTTGTTCTGCAATACCCGTCTGCAGGCCGCTAAGTATATCTTGAAGATTCATGTGTTATATTATAAAAAAGGGATTTTCACTACAGTTGCAGCAAGGAGCTTTCCGCGCACTTCTACAAATATTTCTGATCCTGCAGTTGAAAATTCGGCTTTTACATATCCAAGTCCAATGGCTTTGTTAAGCGATGGGCTCATTGTGCCGCTTGTAACTTCGCCAATAACTTCGCCACTTGCGTTGCAAATAGGGTAGTGCTGACGTGGAATGCCACGGTCAATCAATTCAAAACCAACCAACTTGCGGCTTGGCTTGTTCTCCTTCAGTGCCTTGTGGAAAGCATCATTGACAAATGGCTTGTTGAATTTGGTAATCCAACCAAGTCCAGCCTCAATCGGAGAGG
>JBEIRK010000168.1:0-4448 GCA_040376005.1 Flavobacteriales bacterium | reverse complement strand
GTAATGATCATTGGGCAGCAAAAAGGCAGAAATACCAAGCAAAGACAGTTGCGTAATTTCGGCATGCCCAATCCAGAGGGTTATAGAAAGGCGCTGCGACTGATGAAGTTGGCTGAGAAATTCAACAGACCAATCATCACGCTGATTGATACTCCAGGGGCTTCGCCAGGTTTGGAAGCTGAAGAACGGGGACAGGGGGAAGCCATTGCAAGAAATCTCTTTGAGATGGCAACCTTGAAGGTGCCCGTGATATGCATCATAATAGGCGAAGGTGCTAGTGGAGGCGCTTTGGGTATAGGTGTGGGTGACCGGGTTCTCATGATGGAGTATACCTGGTATAGTGTTATTTCACCTGAAAGCTGCTCCTCTATCTTATGGCGCACTTGGGACAAAAAGGAATTGGCAGCAGATGCGCTTAAGTTGTCTGCAAACGATATGCTTGGCAATGGATTGATTGATGGTATTATCAACGAACCTTTGGGAGGTGCGCACCACCAACCTGAGGTAGCATTCAAGAATGTAAAAGCCACCATTAAGAAAGAGTTGAAAACGCTAAAAGCCATGAGTTCGGATGAGCTCGTAAGCACGCGCATAGACAAGTTTAGCCGCATGGGTGCGGTAGAAACCACAGATAACTAATCTGGGTTTTTGTCATTGAGGGGAGTTCCCCTGTCCTATTTTTTGTTCAAATTTGAGATGTGGGAGAATTGCGGATTTGCGATTCTGTAACTTTATTATATTTGCACAATAATGAGTAATAAAACTACTCAAAGATGATAGAAACTTTAATCTCATCCAAGACCCGCATCAAGTTATTGCTTAAGTTTTTCTTAAACAGCAATGCGACGGCTTATTTGCGAAATTTGGAGGATGAGTTTGGAGAAAGCACCAATGCCATTCGGGTAGAGTTAAACCGATTTGAGGAAGCCAAGATGCTTACTTCAAGGCAAGAGGGCAAGAAAAAGATATTCAAAGTAAACGCTACACATCCCTTATTTAAAGAGTTACACAGCATCGTACTGAAGTATGTGGGCTTGGATCGGATTGTAGAACATGTAATCAACAGACTGGGTCAGTTAGAGATGGTGTATTTAACCGGGAGCTTAGCGCGCGGTTTAGACGGTGACATCATTGATTTGGTTTTTGTTGGGGACATAGATAAGGCTTATTTGGCCGAATTAGTAGAAAAAGCCGAGGCTAAAATACACAGGAGGATCAGGTATATTACCTATTTACCTTCTGATTTTAGCCTTGAAAAAATAGCAGATAAGGACACGGAACCACTGTTGCTCTGGAGCAACTGAAAACCCCCTACCAGTCTGCGTTATAGCTAACCTGTAGGCCCCGTAAATGGGACTGAAGGGGCGGAGCCATGAATAAACTTTTTTGAATTTGGACACCCATTGGAGAGTAATATATACAGCCAGTCGCCAAGAAAAAATCGTTGCCAAGCAGTTGGAAAAACTTGGCGTGGTGTATTACATGCCTTTGGTGAAAAAGCTGCGCGAATGGAGTGATAGAAAGAAATGGGTAGAGGTGCCCTTGTTTCATGGTTATCTATTTGTGAAGCCAGATAGGAAGCAACGGGATGAAATACTTCCACTGATGGGTGTAGTTAAGTTTTTGAGGTATAACAATACCGATGCTACTGTTTCGGATCAGGATATTGACAAAATAAAACTACTCATAGAAAAGGGATACGATCTAAGTGAGTATAATGATGACGATGTGATATTGCTTGGAGATGAAGTACAAATCACGACTGGACCCATGCGTGGTTATGAGGGTGAAGTAGTTCAAATACAGGGTGAATATTACGCCATGATGTTTTTTAAGAATATGGGTCAATCCATAAAAATTAAATTACCTAAACAAGTATTAAAAAGAGTTGAAAAATAAAGACTGGGATATTGTAATCACCCCAAAGAAAAAATGGTGGGATCTTCAGTTGCGCGAGTTGATGCGCAGCAAGGATTTATTATGGCTTCTCTTCCGCCGCGATGTAGTAGCGGTGTACAAACAAACCCTACTGGGTCCGCTGTGGTTCTTTATTCAGCCAGTATTGAGTTCGTTTGCGTTCACCATTATTTTTTCGGTAATCGGAAATCTAAAAACGGAAGGGCCTAGTGCATTTTTATTTTATTTAAGTGGAATGGTTCCATGGACATTCTTTTCAAGTATTGTACAGAATAATAGCAATACCTTTTATCAAAATCAGAATGTATTTGGCAAGGTCTATTTCCCACGTTTATTAATGCCATTTTCTCTAACCTTGAGCAATATGCTCAAGTTTGCATTGCAATTTATGCTCTTCTTAATCGTGTGGTTTTATTTTGTTTATTCAGGAAGTGTAACCCCCAATATATATGCACTGCTGTTGCCTATAAATATCGCGATGATTGCGATGATGGGCTTGGGCACAGGATTAATTCTTAGCTCCCTTAGCATACGCTTTAGAGATATCAATTTTATTGTTGGGTTTTTCCTACAATTGGCCATGTATGTGAGTTCAGTAATTATACCTGTTAGCATGGCTGGAAAGTACAAATGGATTATCCTAGCTAATCCTATGAGTTCAATTATTGAGAGTTTTAAATATGGATTTTTAGGTGCAGGATATTTTAATCCTATGTCACTTTTATACAGCTATGTCTGTGCAATACTGTTGTTCTTGTTCGGTATTATGTCGTTCAAAAAGGCTGAAGGCACCTTTATTGATAAAATCTAATGATTATTTCTGTAGAAAATATAGGAAAAAAGTACCGCCTGGGCGAGTATAACCTGCGTTCTGCCATTGGAGATTTGCGTCAAAAATTGTTTGGTGGTGGCGAGGTGGTTCAAGATAATGATAGAACCCAAAGTGGTGGAAAATATGTATGGGCACTTCAAGACATTAATTTCAATATTAATGCTGGTGAAGTTGTTGGTATTATCGGTAAGAACGGAGCTGGAAAAAGCACCTTATTAAAAGTTTTATCTAGGGTAACTGCGCCAAGTACGGGTAGAATTCGAATCAAGGGCCGGGTAGGTAGTTTGTTAGAAGTAGGCACTGGTTTTCATCCTGACTTAACGGGAAGAGAGAATATCTTTTTAAATGGCGCCATTTTAGGCATGACCAAGAGAGAAATACATTCCAAATTTGATGAAATTGTGGATTTCGCAGGAATTCAGAAATACATTGATACACCTGTGAAGCGCTATAGCAGTGGAATGTATGTTCGACTCGCATTTGCAGTAGCGGCCCACTTAGAGCCAGAGATTTTGATTGTAGATGAAGTATTGGCCGTTGGCGATGCTGAGTTTCAAGAAAAATGTATAGGTAAAATGAAATCGGTGAGTGGGCAGGGCAGAACAGTACTTTTTGTGAGCCATAATATGGGCACTATCCGGGCTTTATGTAACCGTGGCATCTTAATGCGCAATGGTAAAATGATGCTTGACGATGGAATAGAAGCGGCGATAGATGCGTATCTGAAGACCAACGCAATGCGTCTGCCTGATGGAAGTATCCCAGAGGGAGCTAGCTTGCAGAACTCCGGAGATGGCAGAATATGCCATTTGGTTTTAAAGAATAGAAATGGCAGCACAACGGCTGATTTTTTTTATTCAAGTCAAGTGCATGTGGAATTTCATTTTGATTCGGAAATCGAGCTGGATAAATGCCTGATTGGTATACAGGTTAAAAATAGTTTGAACGAAAGCATACAGGATTTTGTAAATGTGTATGATGATGCAGCGATTTCTATTTCTAAAGGTCGAAATACTTTTCGCGTAGCGATGATAAACCAGTTGCATCCTGGAAAGTACTACTTGAGTGTAACCATTGCGCGCTTCAATGGCGTGCCTTTGGATTCACTGGAGAGCATTGCGGAAGTCAATATATTGTCCATGGGTGAAACGGCGGATGGAGGATATCCTTTTGGCTGGACCAATGGATATTTAAAAGGCAAAGCCGTTTGGGAAAAAGCATAATGAAGAATATTCCATTATTTATTCCAGATATTCAGGATTCCGACATTGAGGCGGTTAAAGCAGTCTTGCAAAGTGGCATGCTTGTGCAGGGTAAAAATGTGGAGCAGTTGGAAGTAGCATTTTGCACTATCACGGGTGCTCCTAATGCTGTTGCTGTGTCAAATGGCACTGCAACGTTGCACTTGATGTTGCACGTATTAGGCATAGGGAAAGGGGATGAGGTTATTATTCCAGCATTTAGCTATGTTGCTACTGCTAATGCTATAGAATTGGTTGGAGCCACACCTATTTTCGTGGATGTTGACGCATCCAATTGGAACATTTCCGTACCAGAAATTGAGGCAAAAATCACCAATAGAACCAAAGCAATAATGCCCGTGCATGAGTTTGGGTTGAGTGCAGATTTAGACCCCATTCGCAGGATATGCGAAAAATACAAGTTGCACCTATTAGAAGATGCCGCTTGCGCAGTAGGT
>JBEIRK010000231.1:0-2145 GCA_040376005.1 Flavobacteriales bacterium | reverse complement strand
TCTTGCTGTCCGGGTCTGAATGAAGCATAGCCCCAAAATTTCTTTAAAACATCTTTAGCTTCCAAAAGTGGATTTAACTCTGTTCGATAAATGCTCTTAATTGTGCAATCTGCAAGAAATTACTCTTAAAAAATTGATTGCGGGCCTTTTCTCCCACCTGACTAATCAAAGTGCTCTTCGATATCAGATTCTGCATCCAGTCCTCCGCTTGCTTATTAAAGACATCACTGGCGGTGGTCATAAAGTTAAAGGTATTATAGCCCAAATAGGTGCTCACCTTATCTCCTGCTTTAAGCACCACGCAATTGTTCCCAATCATTAAATCGCTGCAATACATAACGTAATCGGTATTCACAAACTGGCCTTTTGAATACACCATTTTCTTACCCGTTTCCGCTTGTTTGCTGATCATATCGATAAGTTGTTCTAACTCATCTACAACAGCTAAGGCCGTTTCCCGGTTACTGAAGAAACCCGCTTCCCAATAAAAAGAAATTTGTCTAATCACACTTTTAATGGTGTCATCATGCCACAAATCTGTGCTTTTAAGCTTTATAAAAAGTTCGCCGATTTTCCGTGATTTCTCACGCCAAACCTCTGGCACTTCTACATCTTCAATTTTAACCCCTTGTAATTCAGGCACGTTTTGAATGGATTTCATCCAATAGGCCATTTTGAAGCGGGCAAGAAGGGGAAAGTAAAAATTATAGAACACAGGCAAATCCTCGGCAGCATAGAATACCTGACCGTTTTCAAAGCGGGTGATGTACTCCAAATCATCTGCCAAACGATCGAGATAGTTTTCAAAACTATTCCAATGGGTATCGAAGCGGTTGATTCTAAATGTAACCGCATCATTTCCCACGGGTAGGATTTTATCCAAGGCAAGGTTAAAGTGTTGGCAAATGGCAACTGTTTCTGTAATGCTCAAATCTGTTTCACAACGAATTCGGCGATACGCACTGTCTGCGCTGATATTGAGCAATTGGCTTAGCTCTTCAGCCAGCTTTACATATGCAGGAACTGAGTTTCTAAGCAATTCCATGAACTGCATTTGATAGTCCCTATTTATTGATACCTCTTGTCTCATTTGCAATTTTCCGTAATGACGAATTCAAATATTGGCATTTTTTGCCAATAACACAAGTTTACTTGTATTTATTACTTTAAAAAATAAGTAATACTGCATAAAATACACTGCTATTAGTATTTGCTGCATTCCTTATTGAATGCCCGGTGTTTATCTCAAAAATACCCCGATACAATGGGTAGAAATTTGTACTCAACAATTCATTAAATTATGAAAAACAAACAAAAAACTGCTCATGTAAACCTGCGTTTTACATGGCTCCTATGGCTGCTAGCTTTTGGTATATCTCAAATGGGGTCTGCGCAAACGGGAAATCAGAAAAAGGCAGTCATTGCAGTTACAGATTTCGACACCCGCAGCTATAATATTAATAGGCAGGAATTGCTACAATATTTGACCAATGAACTCTTGAGAATTGGAAATTATGAGGTGATGGACCGCTATGACATTGAGTTTTTGGCACAAAAAGACACCTTAAAAATTGAAGGCTGCTTTTCCAAACTTTGCTTGAGTACAACAGGCAAGAAATTACAAACCGACAAGATTTTCACAGGAAGCATACAAGAATTGGGAGACCAGATTCATGTGACCTTGCGTATGTTGGACGTGCAAACGGGAGTATTTGAGAAAAATCAGGTAACAGAATTCTTAAAAATACCGGGCAATGAGTTTATGATGATTCGGGTAACCATGAACCAAATGTTTGGAATCCCTAATGATGAGAACATTGTGCGCAAACTCACTGTGAAAGCGGATTACGACAACACCATCAACAACCCGTATGAGTTAAAATTAAGGGCGGATGGGCCAAGAATGGGCATTGGGTTTTTCAGTGGCTTAAATGCCAGCATTATGAAGGCGCCTGCGCAACTGGGCGGTTTTGATGCGTATCCTTTTATGTTTCAATTTGGGTATCAGTTTGAAAAGCAATACCTGAATGAAGGGAACTTTCAGGCCCTGTTTGAGTTTATCCCCAACATCAGCGGGATGGACCAAGGTCGCGTAATTCCTAGCTTTACCTTTTTGAATGGACTTAGAAATAACAAAAGCGGCTT
>JBEIRK010000254.1:0-1615 GCA_040376005.1 Flavobacteriales bacterium | reverse complement strand
TAGTAAATATCATCATCCCCAGGACCTGTATTCAAGCATTTTAGGTTATCCGCAGAGTCTATTTTGAGATCTATTTTAAAGTTGTCAAACTTGTTGTGCGTGACTGCTAAGCTTGCTTTGGCTTTCCCCAATCCAGTTTCGTCCATGAGCAGGACAGGCTTGCTAGTAAACAAGCCCCGTTTATTGATAAAGAAATCCGCATTGAACACATAGGCAGTTTTGAGGTAATCGATTTGGGATTTGGCATTGCGAACAACAAGTTCACCTCCTAGCTGCACATCATCAAAATCTCCACCTATTTGTATATCTCCACCTAGGGTGCCCGATTTAAAGGTTAGAATATCGGAGAAAAATGGCTGTAAGGCAGAGATAGGTGTGTTATTGGGAATACTTGCGAGCAGTGCAAGTTGGCTCTTCCCTTTTTGCTTCTGATAGCCGACACTGCCATTTACTCCGGCACCATCGAGCAGGCCGTTTTTGAAGGATGCGGCAAGACTCAATCTACCACTTTGATCCAGGTCATTGAGTTCTAGATTCATATCGCCGTATTGAATGCCATATAGGGCCAAATCTCTACCACTTATTTCCCCTGCGAAGCGCGGCCAGCCCATAGCCGCAGCAACTTTAACATCGCCTGTAAATGTGCCTTTAAAACTATCCAACAGCGGCAAATCCACAAATGGGGCAATAACATCCAATCCAAAGTTACCAATGTCTATATTGAGGGTATCGCTGACTTTTTCTGAGATTCTACCCGAAAATTCCGCATAATATTCTTCACTACCCAAAAACACATATTCGCAGGCAATGGCGCCTGAGTTTTCAATAAAGACTTTTGAGTCCGAGCTAAAATTCCAGTGCTTATTGTTGATATTGATATCAGAAGCGAGCATGGCTAAGGAAACATACTGCGGCAAGACCTCAGACTTTGCAGCTACCCAAACATTGCTTCTGCCAGAGCTATCTGAAAAACCCAGGGTATAATTTGCAATGCCATCTGTGGCTGTACCTGCTATTTTTATGTTTCGGAGCAGTTCTTTGCTTTCACCGACCAAACCTCCTACACCCAACTCAAATGTAATATCCTTGCCGTTTTTGCGCGTAGCATGTATTTCAGATCCCTTCAGGGTAAGCGCATTCCACTTTAGATTCGTCTTTGGCAAATTAAATTCGGCAACCCCAGCATCGTGGTGGTATTTGCCTTGAAACCCAATTTCTCCTGAGTTCATCTCAGGCAGAAAGAGGTCATAGAAGATGGCAGGCTTATGCACCGTAAACTTAAAGTCAAATGAATCATGGCCTGACCAAGAATTATGTGCTAGGCGCTGCGGGAAAATATCAGCGAATGAGTTTTGAATAAGATCAGGCAAGGTGGTAAATGAGAGTTTCCCTTGCAGGGAGCCAGTGGCAAGCGTTCCCTTAAGAATGATTGATGTAAATGGTTCGCTGCGTTTTTCTAAATACTGAGCATCATATGCATAGGTTTTCCCATTCCGGGAAACATAAATATTGCGCAGATCTGCCCAACCTTGAAAGTTATCCAAGTTATCTCCATTTGCCTGAACCGTTGAATTTACCCAAACCAAGGTATGAATAGTATCCAAACCCAACTCAT
>JBEIRK010000203.1:0-2890 GCA_040376005.1 Flavobacteriales bacterium | reverse complement strand
TCAAAAAAGACAGGTTTCAAGTAGTGCAAAAATGGAAAGACACAGCGAGAAACCCAAATAAAATGTTTTGAATATTTTGCAAAGCTCCATTTCTACCCCAGAAGACCACGAAACACCCGCGCGTACCATTTACTTGATACGCCACGGACAAACCGATTACAACAAGCGAGGCATCGTGCAAGGCTCCGGTGTAGACACCGACCTCAACGATACTGGCTTGCAGCAAGCTGCAGGTTTTTACAACCATTACCGCCATATCACCTTCGGGCGCATCTTTGTAAGCAACCTCAAAAGAACCCACCAAACCGTGGCTCCCTTTGCCCAAAGCAATATCCCCATGGAAATCATTCCAGAACTGAACGAAATTAACTGGGGTATTATGGAAGGGGTAGAACCTACACCTGAAATTCACAACCAATTTGTGAGTACCCTCTCGCGCTGGACTGCGGGAGATTTGGACTTTGCCGTGGAAGGCGGTGAAACGCCCAACCAACTTTATGCGCGCCAACAATTGGGACTGGAAAAAATCCACCAGCGGGCAGACAACCCCATACTGATATGCATGCATGGCCGGGCGATGCGCAGCTTCCTCTGTTTGCTCACGGGCACGCCCCTGCAGCAGATGGACAGTTTTGAGCATGGCAACGTGTGTTTGTATGTATTAGAACGCAGCCCAGGTAGCCCGCATTATGAAATTGTACTGAGAAACTCCAGACTGCATCTCCATGATGCCTTGCATTAATGTAATTTTGTAGCGCAATGGCTGCTGATGTAAACTTTACCATAATTGACCGCGAGGGAACCGCACACAGCGTAACCGCGCCTACCGACATGGGATTAAACCTCATGGAGGTAAGCAAGCTATATGAATTGCCAGTGAAAGGCGAATGCGGCGGCATGGCCATGTGCGCTACCTGCCAAGTATATGTAGAAAGCGAGCATGAGTTGCCAGAGCAAAGCGACGCAGAACTGGACATGTTGGACCAAGCATTTCATGTAAAATCCAACTCAAGATTGGGCTGTCAAATCCACATGAGTGCCGATTTGGAGGGCTTGATTGTGCGGTTGGCACCCGAAACCTAAGTCTAGCTTGCAGTATTTCTAGCTTTTTTTAGAAAAACTATTGCTACATTGCCCAAAAGACCGTATTTTTGCAGTCCTTTTTAAGAAACGATGGCAAACCACAAATCTGCAATAAAGAGAATCAGAGCAAACGACGCGAAGAACGAACGCAATCGCTACCAGCACAAATCTGCTCGTACGATCATCAAAAACATTCGCAAATCCAGCAACAAAGCAGAAGCTGAGAAGATTTTGCTCAGTGCGTTTAGCGCACTTGACAAACTTGCCAAGAAGAATATTATTCATACGAATAAGGCTTCCAATTTGAAGAGCAGTTTGCAAAAGCATGTAAATGCGTTGAACTAATTCGCAAAGAAATTATTATTGACAATAGAAAAGCCCCGGAAACGGGGCTTTTTTTATATCGTTTGGGGTTAAAAACCGCTGTTATTTCACCAATGTTCCCACGGGGTTGCCTTCCATCAGGCTTTTAAAATTGCCGGGTTTGTTCATATCAAACACCACAATAGGAAGGTTGTTTTCCTGGCAGAGGGTAATGGCCGTCATATCCATTACCTCCAAGCCTAATGAATACACTTCCTTAAACGTTATCTCTTCAAAACGCTTTGCATTTGGGTCTTTTTCTGGGTCGGCAGAATAGATACCGTCCACACGTGTACCTTTAATCACCAAATCGGCCTCTATTTCCACAGCGCGCAGCGAGGCTGCAGTATCTGTAGTAAAGTAGGGATTGCCTGTACCGGCGCCAAAAATAACCACTCTCCCCTTCTCTAGGTGTCGCATCGCACGACGGCGGATGAAGGGTTCGCTAATTTGTTCCATTTTGATTGCAGAGAGCAAGCGCGTAATCATGCCTTTCTTTTCGAAGGCACCTTGCAAGGCCATAGCATTGATCATGGTAGCCAGCATGCCCATATAATCGCCCGTAGCGCGATCTACAACCCCGCCTTGGGCACCTTTTAGCCCGCGGAATATATTGCCTCCACCAATGACAATGGCTACCTCTACGCCCATATCTGCCACTTGCTTCACTTCATTGGCGTACTGTTCCAGCATTTTGGGGTCTATGCCGTATTGTTGATCACCTTGTAGGGATTCGCCACTTAATTTGAGGAGTACACGTTTGTATTTCATTCCGGGTGGCAAAGTTAGGGGAGTATTGAGGAATTCTATTCACAACTTCCCTCTATTTTGCGAGTTTCTAATTGTAACAGCTTGCAAGCCTTACCATTAGAATTTTCTTTAATGCAATACGGTAAAGGATTCAGTAAATTTATGATTTCTGCCATGCCTGTCTACTACCCTAGCAATACATATAAATACCTCTCCTAGGTTATTTTCAGGTTCCCATGCAGCAGTGCCGCGGTACACCATTTCTCCCCAGCGATTGTAGATTTCCATTTCTTGCAAAGTGCCATTATACACCAGCGGCAAGTAGCGATTATTAACCCCATTGGGCACAATGGCGGTAGGCATATTTACCATTAACAATCCTGATACGTATATCCGAGCTGTTATACTATCTCTGCAGCCCATTGCATTCTCCACCACCTGCTTAGCAAGATAATAGCCCGTGTCAGTATATCGGGTTTTCATTTCCTGCCCACTTCCTTTCACACCATTTCCACTTTCCCAGTTGATCTTTGAAGCGCCACTACCCGTATAAATAAACCGCACCTCAGGAGTGTTTATATCTATAATTTGTGGGGTAAACACAAAACCTGCGATTGGATTCGTCTGCACCACAATGCGCCCTGCAACGGCCCTGCAACTGATGTTCCCATGCTGCTGTTGCAATTGCCAATTA
>JBEIRK010000179.1:0-4097 GCA_040376005.1 Flavobacteriales bacterium | reverse complement strand
ATGTTTGAGGAGTTTTTGCATTTCGAAATACAGCAGTCCGTAGCAAATGGAACCAATAAGAATCATATTGAGATTGGAAACGGCCAAGGTATAGAATCCATAGGTTTCAGCGGCATCTGTGCTCAAGCCATATACATTGCTCAGTCCTAGGCTCACGGCACCCCAAACGCCTGCGCCTGCTGGCAAGGGTATGGCAATGCCTATGGAGGCGAAAATTACTACAGACAAGGCATTCAAGGCATTGAGGCCAGAGGTTTCCTCAAAGCTTTCCAGGAAGCACCAAGTAGAAAGCCAATATCCAACCCAGATGGCTGCTGACAATGTGAGAAACAGCCAAGGTTTTTGGAGTTTAAAAACGGTGTTTAATCCATTCGCGAAGCGGAGGATAATTCCCTTAATTCCACCTGGGTTCTCTGCATTTGCCGCAGTTTTGGCCTGTTGGCGTTTGCGCCACCACATAAATGCGACCGCTGTCATACCTAGAACTACTGCTAAAATTACCAAATTTTGAGTTGTAGCAACCTTCGCCACGCCGTCGAATACATAGGTTTCGAAAAAACCGTAGATATACTCGAATTGCAGCAGGAGGGTAGCAAGGCATAACAACAATAGCATGAGCATGTCGATGATGCGTTCGGTAACTACTGTTCCGATGAGCATTTCAACTGGAGCTTTTTCGCTGCGTGCAGCAAGGGCACAGCGGGCAAATTCACCCCCGCGGGAGGTAGCTACATTTACGAGGTAACCCACCATAACAGCATAGAAAGAACGGCGTTTGTTGAGGGGGAAGCCCGCAGGTTCAGTCAGCAGGGTCCAGCGTGCACCTCGAGCCCAATGTGCAGAAAGCATGAAGGCCGATGAAGCAAGAAACCAGGCAGGTTGCGCATTTTGAACAGATTGCCAAGTCTTTTCCCAATCTGTTTTGACCCCAATGAACACAAATACCACGACTGCAAAAAGCAGCAACAAGGCATTGATGATGGTTTTACGATTTAGTGTCAAGATATTTTGTTGTTGCGGTCCGGAAAAATATTCCGGGGCTGATGCGCCTTCGCTTCCTCAGGGCTCATGGTGGCGAAAGTCATGATGATGAGTTCGTCACCTACCTGACCTTTGCGTGCAGCAGCGCCATTGAGGCCAATGATACCCGTGCCTCTTTCACCTAGAATGATGTAGGTTTCAAAGCGTTCACCGTTGTTGTTGTTTACGATCAAAACCTTTTGATTGGCGATTAAACCAGCCTCATCCAAAAGATTTTCATCAATCGTGATACTCCCGGTATAATTGAGCTCGGTTTGCGTAATCCGCACATTGTGGATTTTAGCCTGCAATACTTCTATCAGCATGTAGGCTGCAAATTTACCTCAAAATATGCATTCACAAAGCGGCACTACGATTTCTCTCCCTATTTTCGCAGTCTATTCGGTTACGTGGAATACAACTCTGGCATCGTTGAGAAAGCAGTGGAGGCCCTGTCCTCCTTTCCGGGCGTGGGTCGCAGAACTGCGTTGCGCATGGTTATGTATTTGTTAAAGCGACCAGGCAATGAGGTCGCGTCTATGGCAGATGCCTTGCTGAAATTGAAAACAGAGCTGCATTTATGTCGTGTGTGCGGAAATGTAGGCGACTCAGAAATTTGTAGTATTTGCTCCAATCCCAGAAGAAACAGTGCAGTAATCTGCATTGTTGAAGACTTCTCAGACCAGATGGCTGTGGAGTCTACCGCGCAATTCCAAGGCCTTTATCACATCCTTGGTGGACTCATTGCGCCCATTGAAGGCGTTGGACCTGAACAATTAAATATTCAATCTTTATTGCAACGTGTGGCAGATGGTGGTGTTGATGAAGTACTGTTGGCATTTAGCGCCACAGTTGAAGGTGACACGACCATGTTTTATATTGCAAAGAAATTGAGAGAATATCCAGTGAAAATTACCTGTATTGCCCGTGGAATTTCTGTTGGCGGCGAGCTAGAATACGCCGATGAAATTACCCTAGGCCGCAGTATTGTGAATCGCACGCCCTACAGCATTTAAAAGACAAAGTATGAAGCTATCCGTAGTAATTGTCAATTACAATGTGCGCCACTTTTTAGAGCAGGCATTGCTTAGTATTTTTCGCAGTGCAAAAGGCCTGGATGTGGATGTGTATGTAGTGGACAACAATAGCGTAGATGATAGTGTGGATATGGTGCGCAAGCAATTTCCGCAGGTACATTTGATTGCCAATAAAGACAATGTAGGGTTCTCAAAAGCAAACAATCAAGCCATTGCTATAAGCGAGGCAGAGTATGTATTGCTCTTGAATCCAGATACGGTGCTCGCCGAAGACACGCTTACCAAATGCTGCGATTTTATGGATGCGCATGAAGATGCGGGTGGATTGGGCGTGAGGATGATTGATGGTAAAGGTAAATTTTTACCTGAGAGCAAACGCGGCCTGCCTACCCCTGAAGTAGCCTTGTACAAAATGACAGGCTTGAGTCGCATTTTTCCGGGCAGCAAACGCTTTGGTCGTTACCATTTGCAGTACCTTTCCGAACATGAAGTGCACAGTGTGGATGTGTTAAGTGGTGCTTTTATGTTGCTGCGCAAATCGGTGCTGAATACGATTGGTTTCTTAGATGAAGCCTTTTTTATGTATGGAGAAGATATTGATCTTAGCTACCGAATTACCCTGGCAGGATATAAGAATTATTATTTTCCTGAAACTACAATTATCCATTACAAAGGAGAAAGTACAAAGAAAAAAAGTGCCAATTATGTAAAAGTATTTTACAATGCAATGGTGCTTTTCGCGCGCAAACATTACAGTCAAAATATGGCGGGATGGTTTGCCTTTTTTATAGAAATTGCGGTTCGTTTTCGTGCATTTCTAGCGCTGATATGGCGCTTTGTGGGTGAAATAGTTACTCCTATTGCAGACCTTTTGGCGGTGTATTTTGGTTTTTTTGCCATTGCGCGGTATTGGGAAGTATATAACAAATTTGTGCGTGGATTTTATCCATCGGAATATTACGCAGTGCATATTCCGGCCTATATTTTTATCATTATTATTTCTGTGTTTCTCAGTGGGGGATACGACCGCCCTATTGCGTTGCGCAGGGTAATTCGAGGTGCATTGGTGGGGGCTGTTTTGGTATTTGCTATTTATGGTTTTTTACCCAAGGACATGCAGTTTTCTCGGGCTATTTTATTGTTAGGTTGTGCATGGGCTTTGCTTGCATTGCCCTTGGTTCGCATATTGTTTCAGTTTGCCCGCACAGGAAAATTGAGAACGGCTGCAGCAGAAGATAGACGCATTATTATTGTGGCAGCTGAAGGTGAGTCGGCGCGCATACAGAGTTTGTTGGTGCAAAGTGGTGTGCAATATGGATTTCT
This sequence comes from Flavobacteriales bacterium, assembly GCA_040376005.1. Classification (GTDB taxonomy): domain Bacteria; phylum Bacteroidota; class Bacteroidia; order NS11-12g; family UBA955; genus JAGXTF01. Next base: position 717 of record JBEIRK010000179.1, on the reverse strand, counting down.
AGGTATGTTGCACCCTTCAGAAAATAAACCCACAGGATGGCTGGGTATACTGAATCAGCTGTCAGAAGTAGTCGCAATATTTGATATTAATCAGGTGATTTTCTCCGCCATGGATGTGCCTTCCGCCCAGATTATGTCTAGTATGGGCGAACTTTCGCATGAGCAGGTAAACTTTAAAATTGTACCTGAGAATTCGCTGAGTATTATCGGTTCCTCGGATAAAAATACACCCGGAGAATTGTATACTATAGATGTGGGTTTTGCACTCTCAAACCGACATGTGCAGCGCAAAAAGAGAATATTGGATATGGGAATTTGTCTCATGATATGGGCTATTTTTCCTGTGGCGCTTTTGCATACCAAACTCAGGACAATGTTGGCTCAAAGTTTATGGGTATTCATGGGCCAAAAAACATGGATATCCTATGCGGGACGTGATGCCGTTCAAGGTTTGCCAGAGATGAAATCCGGTGTTTTTTACCCTGCAATGACATTTGCTAATGCTGCCCTTGAAGCCAATGTGAATTTGGCTTACGCCCGCGATTATTCTGTAAATAAGGATATTCAACTGCTCAGTCGTATTGTTTTTTCTTAAAATTGTAGTAACTTGTAAAAACATCCGATTTTGAATAATTATCTTCTCAAAAAATATTTCAAAATTATACTCCTGATTGCAGCATTTGTAATCAGCGTAACTGTGCTGTTTTTAAGTAGGGT
>JBEIRK010000035.1:0-20118 GCA_040376005.1 Flavobacteriales bacterium | reverse complement strand
GTATCAAAGGCCAAGTCGAGGATTTAACCTTGTTAAATGTGAAGCTAAAGAACGATGAAGACAATGTGGTCATTATTCCAAATAATCTCATGGCCGCAAGCACTACGATTAATTATTCTCAGAATCCAAAACATTTTAGTACCATGGATTTCGAAATTCGCAGTTCTCAGAGTTTAAGTTATGAAGTATTGCAAGAAGCGATGCAAGATGTCATACAGAAACATAAGGAACAGTTGCGTGAAGATAGTTATGCCTTGATAGTTAGAGAGTATACAGATGATTTGATTCATTATAGACTTCGATATGGATTGAAAAAATACGACCATATTTTGTCTCGACAAATCAAGCAAGAGCTTTACGGAAAGTTGCTACGAGCATTGGAAAAAAATAAAATAAAAAAGGATTGATTTCTGGATTGGATTTTTAAACAAACAAATTAATTTAGCGCCCTCACTCAAGCACATGGAAAAACGGAAAGTAGTCACAGAGTATTCCAAACTATCAGAAGAGTTGTTGACCCTTTTTGAAGAAACGTATCCTACCGGAATTGCAGGTAAAACGATACGCTTCCCAAATTCTAAAGGTGAAATTGTAACCGCAGTTCGACTAGAAACAGAAGATACCATTTATCTGGTTAAAGTTATGGCAAAGCCAAAAGAAGTTTTAACAGATGAGCAGATGGATGAAATGGTAAAGCCAAAAATGTCTGAAAAAGACGAAGAACTGGAGGAAGCAGAAACCGAGGAAGAAGAACCGGAAGAGGACAAGCCTACTGACGACGGAGACGAAGAAGATTAATTAATTGACATTGGAAACTGCAGTTACACAAGATATCAGGGTTAGCGTATTGGCGAGTTATGAGGTTGATTTTAGTCAGCCTGAACTGCAGAATTTTGTATTCTCCTACCGAATACGCATTCACAATATTGGGATGCATACCGTCAAATTGTTGAGCCGTTATTGGGAAATACATGACGCCAGTGGTAAAAAAAGAGTCGTAGAAGGCCCAGGTGTAGTAGGAGAGTTGCCCATATTGGCACCCTCTGAATATTTTGATTACACCAGTTCTTGTCACCTTTCCACCTATTTTGGGCAAATGAAGGGGCATTATACCTTTCATCGTGAAGCGGATTCAAGCTTGTTAGAGGTAAAAATACCGCTGTTCAAATTGGAAGTGCCTTTTGCGCTTTCCTAACCTATATTTCAATGCCATACAAACTGATCATTACAGGTGCCACGAAAGGTATCGGTAAATCTATTGCTGAAGCCTTTGCAAATGAAGGATTCAGTATCGCCTTTTGCAGCAGAAACCCAATTGATGTAGCTGCGATAGAGGTGCATTTAAAATCCAACTTCAATATTGACTGCAAAGGATTTGTATGTGATGTTAGCAACAAAATCGAGATTCAACAATTCGCCGAAGATGCAATTGGTTTTTTGAATGGCTGCGATGTGCTCATTAACAATGCAGGGGTCTTTATACCCGGCTCTATTGAATCTGAATCCGATGGCGTATTTGAACAACAAATGGCGATAAACATATCTTCTGCCTATTACCTCAGTCAGAAATTAATACCTACCTTGAAAAATGGATCTAGGGCTCATATTTTCAATATGTGTTCTATCGCTTCTATTAAGGGCTATGCCAATGGGGGTTCTTATTGCATTTCTAAACACGCCATGCTAGGACTTACGCGTGTGTTAAGAGAAGAGTTAAAGCCTGAAGGTGTTGCGGTTACAGCAATTATGCCCGGTGCAACCCTAACAGAATCTTGGGGGGATAGTGATTTGCCACCCTCAAGATTTATGAAAACCAGCGATGTCGGAAAGACCCTTTTGGCCGCTTGGCATATTAATGAACACACTGTGATGGAAGAAGTAATACTTAGACCTATAGCAGGTGACATTTGAATGACGCAGTGTTTTTTATTTGTCATTTGAAGTATTCCCATTGAGGGATATTTTTAACTGTATTGTATCTTTGAAACAAGGTTGCAATTCATTAAATTTGCAATTCCTAACCGAAAACAAAACGAAACCGAATAATGAAAAAATTATTACTCACCATTACTGCCCTTGGACTGACCGCTTCAGCCCTTTTAGCGCAGACCGTAAATGTTCCTGCTGAGCACAAGAACATTGTGGTAAAAGAAAAAACTTACCTGAAAAATGGTAAAAGATTGTCACCAGCTGGCCGCGGTGCTGACGACGTTAGCACATGGTACAACTACACCCTTTCTTATGAGGAAGATGCATTGTTGGGTACTAAGTTAAGCACTTTCGTAAGCTTTATCTATCCTGATACAACAGGTTATATCGTCTACGCAGACAGTTCTAAAGTTAAATCAGGTTTCCACGTTGTGGGTAGTTGCTTCGACCCAAAAGATTCAACTTTCTTGGCTACAGGTGAGAAAGTATTGACCAAGTTCAACCCTTACACCCTAGATTCATTGCAGTGGACTCAATTCTACGTGCGTCAGCTTGATAGCGTAAAGTTGGGAGCTGTTAAAGTAGCTGTTGTAGATACAGTGTTCATCCAGTACTTTGATGCTACCGGTTTGGATATTAGTGCCTATGTATATCAAGGTCAAACTGCCCGCCACTGGTGGGGCCGTCCAACTGAGGCAAACTACTCTGCTAAAACATTGTTGAACTCTAAAGCTGTAAAAACCGATACTTTGTTATTGACTGCTGATTGGGCTGACTCAGTTGCTTTGAATGGTCCAAATACCACCTTCTTCGGCCGTCCAGTTCAAAACTATGTAGGCTTGAAAGCTGGAACTGCAAGCACTGCTGCAATTACCAATAACGTAGTTGCTTGGTCTATGGTGTTCAAACCTATGGTTAAAACCAAATTGGGTGATACCTTGATTGCATACAATGGTGCTAATTGGACTAAGAAATACAACATGTTCGGTGTGCGTTTGGCTTCTTTGGCGAACCACGATCAAAATCTTCCATACAACACCCGTATCAACAACTCTTTCATTACCAACTTTGAAGTACGTTATGGTCAAACCGTTTCTATCTTCAAGTCCTACTTGTCTGGTACTATTTTCGGTAATAGCATTTTCTTACCTCACTATGCGCACATTACTACTTCAAACTTGTCTGACAACTATATTGCTGAAAATATGATCTCTGGCGCTGTGGTTTATCCTAACCCAGCTGCTGTTGACGCTTCAGTTGATGTAGTGTTCAACTTGGGTTCTGCTAGCGCAGTAGCTGCTCGCATCGTAGATATGAACGGTCGCGAAATCAAAGCATTTGATAGCAAAACTTTTGGTGTAGGCCAGCAAGTGTTGAACTTGAGCACTGAAGGCTTGAGCAAAGGCATGTACATGGTAGTACTTGAAAGCACTTCAGGTAAAGCTACTAGCATGTTGAATATCCAATAATTTAAGTACTCACTGAATATGAGAAGGCCGCGTTAGCGGCCTTTTTTTATGCCATTGATATGCTAAAGTGGTGCATAGAATTGATGCGTTCATTTAATGATAAATATACCCTGAATATGAATAGCTCACCGAACGCTGCAATAAATATTAAAGGCCGCATTTGCGGCCTTTAATATAATTAAGCTTATGTATTTCTTATGCTTCTGTAATGACGCGTTCTATGCGCGCGCCAATAGCGTTTAAACGCGTTTCAATATTCTCATAGCCACGGTCAATCTGCTCAATATTGCGAATTCGGCTCTTTCCTGATGCACTCATAGCAGCGATAAGTAAGGAAACACCCGCACGAATGTCAGGGGAAGACATGGTTATTCCCTTAAGACGTGTCCGGCGGTCTAAACCTATTACCGTTGCACGATGCGGATCACAAAGGATGATTTGTGCACCCATATCTATCAAATTGTCTACGAAGAACAGGCGACTTTCAAACATTTTTTGATGTATCAAAACAGTGCCCCTTGCTTGCGTAGCCGTGACCAAAGCTATTGAAATGAGGTCAGGGGTAAAGCCTGGCCAGATTTGATCAGAAATGGTTAGTATAGAACCATCAATGAAAGTGTCGATTTCATAATGCTTGTTTTCAGGAATGAAAATATCATCTCCGCGGATTTCCATCTGAATGCCCAAACGCTGAAACGTGCGCGGGATAATACCTAGCATATCAACCCTGCAATTTTTCAAGGTAATTTCACTTTGGGTTATGGCTGCCATACCTATGAAAGATCCAATTTCAATCATATCGGGTAAACAGGTGTGTTCGCAACCATGTAGACTATTTACGCCCTGAATATGGAGTAAATTAGAACCTATGCCCTCAATATGTGCTCCCATTCTGTTGAGCATATGGCACAACTGCTGCACATAAGGCTCACAAGCAGCATTGGTAATGGTTGTCGTGCCTTGTGCAAGCGCAGCTGCCATTACTATGTTTGCAGTTCCAGTAACGGAAGCTTCATCCAGGTGCATTTGGGTGCCATTGAGCTTTTCAGCGTGCACCCTGTAAAAATTCTCTTCGGGCAAATATTCAAATCGAGCACCCAATGCAGAGAATCCTTCAAAATGTGTATCCAGTCTGCGGCGTCCAATTTTATCACCCCCAGGGCTTGGAATATATCCTTTACCAAATCGGGCCAGCAAGGGCCCAACAATCATGATGCTTCCACGCAATGCAGCCCCTTGCTTCTTAAATGCGGCGGACTCCAAGTACGCAAGGTCGATGTTAGCCGCTTTGAATGAAAAAGAACCTTTGCCTTGTTTCACTACCGTAACACCTAAGTCCTGCAGCAATTCTATGAGTTTCAATACATCGCGGATTTCAGGTATGTTGTGAATGGTCACCTCATTAGCAGTGAGTAACACCCCACAAATAACCTGTAAGGCTTCGTTCTTGGCACCTTGGGGCACTAACTCACCTTTGAGTTTATAGCCGCCTTCAATAATGAATTCTGACATGTAAAATAAAGATCAATATCTGCGGAAACCGCTTTTTCCGCGGTTGAATTTATTCTTATTGCGGTTGTTATTTTTGTTGTTTGAACCCGCACCTGGATTTCTATTGAAGAATTTCTTCTGAATAGATGTGTCTGCCGATACAACAAGTTCTTCTCCTGCGAGATTCAATTTTCCTTTTGAAAGGGTACGCAAATGCTCAGCAATAGTTTCATTGCTGAGATTCTCATTATTCCAACTTTTACAGCTATTGTACATAAAAGAGGCAATAAGATTTACAAGATTCTGCCGCAACTCGGGATCTTCCATCGCTGCCGCCTTATCTACCATATTTTGTAGATTTCTTCCATAAAAGCGAAATTTAATTACGGAGTCATTGTATCCTATAGATTGTGGTTTTTGTAATCGTTCTTCAGGCGTAGGAGCAGGGTAGGGTGAGTCTACGTCCAACTGGTAATCTGCAATTTGAAACAAGTGTCCCCATAGCATTTCCCTGTAGTTGTTTTGCTGCTTCACTTCAGGATTTAACGTAGCCATTATTTGCACCAAAGCATGAGCCAATTCTGTCCGTTTCTCCCTCTCCGCTATAGTTTTAATATGATCAACATAGTCTTGAATATGCCTTCCATACTCTGAAATTTTCAGATTGGGTCTTTGGGTGTTATAATCATCTTGAATGATTTGCATGTAGTGCAAAGTAACACCTTATATATGTAAATAAAAAAGCCCTGTTGGCAATCAACAGGGCTTTCTGATATCTTTTATTCTCTATTAATAGAAATAAGGTTCGTTGTTTACACGTTTAAGGTGCAATGTCCACTCGGTGTTGTTTGCATCACGGCCTTTAATTTTCATTTCTTTTTCACGCAACATTACAATACCCCAGTCAATGGTGTTCTTCTGAGATTGAACTTCAGAAGCAATGTAGCTCAAATCAGGTTTAACTTGCAACTTGGTATGGCCGCGGTCAAAACTCCATGTACCATGACTCATTACATCTTGAATATGTTTAGGCAACTGACCCAAGTAGTTATTGTAGTCTGTTGAGCAGCACTCATTGAAGTCAACAAAGTGATTTGTAAGATATACATCTTGGCCTCCAGCGTTCTTGCTTTTTTGAACCACTTCAATGCCATAAGAACCTGATCTGTAGAAGTTTAATACAAGTTCGAAAGGAGTTTGAGAATTGCCACCTGGTACCTGAACAATCTGATTTGTGCGGTCAGAATCGTTGTAAGTGTATTTTTCAATACGCCATTCATTGGCTACACGGTCGCGTTTAGCACGCAGGCTGATTTTTGGACCTTCTTCATACTTACAGCCAGCAAAAGTTAACATACCGGCCAAGGCTAAAGATGTAAGTTTTACAAATTTCATGATTTGAATATGCTACAAAGTAAAATAATTTCTTAAACATTTGCAAGTTTTTGTAATTATTGAATGGTTAAGTTTCTGTAAGTGCCAGATATATACAAAGTTGAAATGTGATATTTTACTCAAATACAAATGATTTATGCGCTTTTTTGGACCTATATCATTCATATTTATGCGCTTAGGCTTCCCCAAATACCATCCAAATTTGGGTTCCAAAACCGAGTTTTCGATGTGAAAAGTAGGGTTGCTTATTACCTGATGTACATAATGCTTTTACACTTGCATACCTTAATATCTTCTGCCTTTCCAAATGGTCTTGATAGGCAAAATAAAAAAAATAGCGGTGCTTATTGTTATCAAAAATAGATAAAATTCATACAGTACATGTGCGAGTAAGGTCGGTTTTTGTTGTCCTACCAATTGATGAATTCTGTTGATTTGTATGGTTTGTAATGCGAATTTAATCGTCCAAAGAATAAGGGCAATAGGCAAGTAAAACAGGCACAATACTGGGAGTAAAAAATACCATAATGCAAATATTCCGAAAAGAATCCACCAATACCACGGGAGCTCTTTACCGCCTGAAAGCCATCGCTTTCGTTGGTGAATTAAGTGGCGGAAGCCCTCTGTTGGCGCTGATTCAGCCAAAGCTTCAGGTGTCATGATGTTGTTCCATTTCCAGTTCCTCTTACATACCTCGCTGTACAGTTTGTAGTCCTCAGTTATAGAAAATTTGATAGACGCATATCCACCCGTTTCCCAATAGGCTTTTTTTCTCACAATCATGTTGTTCCCAACAGCCGTGGCAGGCACACCATTGTATGAGATTACATTTAACAGCCCCATGAAATATGCCCAATCTATGCCTTGAAGCCTGCCCCATAGTTGTTCTGATTTGACCATGGTTGTGCCACTGGCAACTCCTGTTAGTTCGGTCATATGACGCACCAAGTGTTTGGCCCATTCAGGATTAACCTGAACATCGGCATCGGTTACAAGGTAATAATCGCCCTCAGCAAATCGGTCCATCGCCGCCATAACCCTTGCTTTCGCTTTTAATCCTGTTTCTTCGTCTGAGATATCAATTAGGGTAATATTTGAATGGGTCTTTTGGAATTCGATAATGATGTCCCTGGTGCGATCTGTACTTTGATCATTCCCTACAATAATTTGAACTTTTTCTCTAGGGTAATTTAATTCTGTGAGGGCTTCAAGACACCCGGAAATATGCGTCTCCTCATTTCTTGCTGCAACTAAAATGGAAATCTTGGGCCATTCAGTAGGTTCATCAAGAAGTGTATCCTTATAGCGAAATAAGGTAGCTGTTTGCCACAATTGTACAATAATATATAGTCCCAATATCCCAACTAAAATAAGGATTCCGATCATAGTGCTTCAGAGATATAACCCTGTTTAGAAAGGAATTGAAGATAGGGTGGAAGGAGCTGCTTTAAATTTTCAAAAGCCTTTTCACTATCGTGAAAAACTACAATTGATCCGGGCTTTGTGTTCCTCATCAATGCAGAGAGTGCTTTATTTGTGTTCAAGTCTTTGATATAATCACAGCTGAGTAAATTCCACATAATGATTTTAAAACCAGACCGCCTGAGTAGTTTGGCCTGAGATGCGGTTATTCTGCCGTAAGGCGGCCGAAACAGGCTGTCGCTTGTGCTCGTTGAAGCGGCAAGTGTATTTGCAAGATATACAGTTGATTCAGTGTTCCAACCTTTAATATGGTTGTGCGTATGGTTGCCTATGGCATGTCCTTCCGCTTTCAAATCCGCTATCACTTGGGGATACAGTTGGGCATTTTCCCCTACACAAAAAAAGGTCCCTCTATAATTTACCTTTTGTAATTCTTGTGCTACCCAAGATGTTATATCAGGGTGCGGACCATCGTCAAAGGTGAGGTAAATTGTTTTCTTGGTTGTAGGCATGCACCAAACAAGACCTGGGAAAAGCCTGAATAATATCTTTGGAACTTTATAAGGAGTAAACAGAGACGCAAATTGAAGTGTTTTTTAGAAATAATCCAAGCATATGATTCCTTATTTTTGTGGGCAAATGGGAGAAAAAATCACGTTGGTTGGCGGAGGCCTTTCAGGCAGTTTGTTGTCAGTATATCTTGCAAAACGGGGTTATGATGTGCATGTGTACGAACGCAGATCGGATATGCGAAGTGGCCGCTACGAGGGAGGCAGAAGTATCAATTTGGCATTGTCAAATAGAGGGATTCGTGGATTGCAGAAAGTAGGATTGGATAAAGAAATATTGGATATTTCAATACCTATGTCTGGCCGAATGATGCATGATGTTGCAGGGAATTTGGCCTATCAGCCCTACGGTAAAGATGGGGAGGCCATACATTCAGTAAGCAGAAGTGGCTTGAATGTGAGGCTACTGCAATTGGCAGATGCCTATCCCAATATTCATATGTATTTTGATGCAAAATGCACCTATGCTGATTTGGATGCCGGGATAACCCGATACACCTTCGCTGACGGTAAAACTGTGGAAGATAAGGCAGATGTTGTAATCGCTACAGATGGAGCATTTAGCGCGGTTCGTGAGGCATTCTTACATACGCACCGTTTCTCTTATTCACAAACCTATGAAAATCATGGCTACAAGGAATTGGAAATAACGCCTTCTGAGGCAGGTGAGTTTAGGATGAATAAAAACTGCCTGCATATTTGGCCTAGAAAGAGCTATATGATGATCGCTTTGCCAAATCCTGGCGGTAATTTTACCTGTACATTGTTCCTCCCGTGGGAAGGGGATTTGAGTTTTGAAACCTTAAAGTCGGATAGCGATGTAAGAACCTTTTTTAACCGCGACTTTGCGGATGCAGTGCCTATGATGCCCGCATTAACCGAAGATTTCTTTGGAAATCCTACAGGATCTTTGGCTACCTTCCGCTGCTATCCTTGGGTAAAAGGGAAAACGGCTTTGTTGGGTGATTCTGCCCACGGTGTTGTTCCTTTTTATGGTCAAGGAATGAACTGCTGCTTTGAAGATTGTATTGTGCTCGATGAATTTATTGAAGAGTTTAAGGGCGATTGGCCGAAAATTCTTGATGCATACCAAAAATCAAGAAAGCCAAATGCAGATGCAATTGCCACCTTAGCACTCAATAACTTTGTTGAAATGCGCGATTTGGTGGGCAGTCCTGAGTTTTTGCACCGTAAACATGTAGAGCATGAGCTGACAGAGCTTTATCCAGAGCTGTTTAAAAGTCAGTATGAGCTAACCACATTCCACACCACGCCGTATAAGTATGCCTTGGATATGGGGGCTAAAAACGACCGTCTGCTAGATCACCTCATTCAGAATGGTTTGGAATCTAAGCTCGCAGATGCGGGTTACATGAAACCCCTCATCCAAGAGATGTTGGCCTAATTACTTGGCAGGTGCTGGCTGCACGTGTTTGAAGAATTTGAACCCTTGGTACACAATAAAGAAATGTACCAATCCTACGATTTCTAGTACAATTACATAAAAGGGCCAATCTCCTATTACAAAAGGATTGTCCACGGCTGGTTTTTTGCACAAATACATGTAATTGCTATCAAGGAGGAAGTTCACACCACCGATGAGGATGATAACTACTTGCGTTAAACCAAACACGCGTAACCAACTGTGTTTGCGGGGTTTTTCGCCATGAATAATGGCTAAAAATAGTGCGGAAAGAATTATTCCAGCATGGGCTGCGTAATATTCAAAGATGAGAAAAGTATCATTTCCTAATGACATTTCTGGAGTGAGTATGGAGTGAATAGCGCCGGCCAATCCCCAGTACAACAGGCATTCAAATAGGATTTGGGAACGGTAAAAAAAAATAAAACCCGAAAGCAGGGCACTCATTGAGCAGAGTTGCAGTGGCAAAGAGCTTTGCAATACCCATTTCCCCTTTAACGCCATATAAGGGTGTATAGATAAGGATAACATCAGTAAAAATACCCCTAACCAAAATCCAAACTTAAGCTGGTATTGTTCTGGTTTATTGCGCACTATAAGAATCGGAAGTGCAATAAACAGTGCCGAAAACAACAGTCCAATCCACCATAAATTTGAGAATAGGGGAACTACGTAATGTTCAATCATGATGCAATTTGCATCATCAGATTTAGAAAAGCACTAAGTGGTAGTGCTGAATTGCGATTTTTTCATTGCATCGCAGTATCGCTGCTAGACTTTAACTAGGGGCTATTATTGTTTCTTTTTGGCCCGCACCATACTGTCGATATAGGTGGGATTATGTTGGGTTTTGTATCCCAATTTTTTAATACTGTTGCGACCAATGAAGGTGCTTAAAAGGTAGCCACCGCCAATCACCACCGTGACGAAGATGAAAACCACCAAGAGTTTCTTTTTTTGAGAATTCATATTGTTATGCTTCTGGCCAATTTACTCCCGTTTGTTCAGCTACTGTTTTTAAATCAGCCACTACTTTGTCAATGAGAGGTATACCAGAAACAATTCTTTCGGCGTGAAGTTTTCTTTCAGGGTCACCAGGTATTATAACGGGAGTATTTGGGTGAATCGGTTTTGTGTTTCTAAAACGTTGAATCCAATTGTCCATGTTGGATTTGAATGCATCAATATCCCTGAATCCGTCAACCCGCCAAGCACCCACAAAATGTCCGATACCTTCACCCGGTAAATTGGGCAAGGGGTCTAGAAATGATACAAAAGGAGGGACCCATGGACCGTAATTGGCGCCAGACAATACGCCACTAAAAATGTCAACAAATGAACTTAATCCATATCCTTTGTAGCTTCCATGGTCTAAGTCACTGCCTAAGGTGAGTACCATTCCCCCTTTTTTAAGTTCCGTGGGGTCTTTGCTATTGTTCCCTTCTTTGTCTATGAGCCACCCTTCTGGAATGGCAATTTCTTTTCTTTCTGCAATTTCTAGTTTCCCATTGCTCGCTGCAGATGTCGCCATATCGAGCACAAATGCAGGTTCTTTGCCCGCCGGAATGGCTACACTTATGGGATTTGTGCCCAACATTCTTTCTGCTCCATTGGCTGGTGTCACCAATGGACTGGCATTGGTGATTGCAAAACCAATCATATCATGTTCAAGTGCCATCATAGCGTGGTAGGCTGCGATACCAAAGTGGTTGGAATTTGAAATCGCCACCCATCCACTGCCGCAGTTCTTGGCTTTTCGATTGCAATTTGCATAGCATGGTGCGCTGAGACCAATCCGATTGCGCCACCCGCATTCAAATTAGCGGTAGATGGGGTTTCTCTTTCAATAACTAGGGTTGGATTTACTGTAATTCTATCTTTATCAATTAAACGCACATACCCACTCAATCGGGCTACTCCATGGCTGTCAATTCCTCTCAAATCGGCTAGGATTAGCACCTCTGCGCATTGTGTAGCATGGGCAAAGGTCATTCCTTTGCTCATAAAAACATCGCGTACCCAGGATTTGAGAATTTCGGATTGAATTATCATGCTGCAAATGTCATTGGGTTTTATTCAAATACCAAAAAAAAGCCCCGTCTTTTGACAGGGCTTTTTATAGATTGTGCACAGCAGATTATTTCTTAGCCTTTTCAGCTTTTTTAATGATTTTAGCGATTTCTTTATTCTTAGCTGCTTTTGCGATAGCTCTTGCAGTCTTGCCTGTATAGCTTGTTGCAGAAACATTTGCGCCAGCGCTTAGCAATGCATTCACAGCATCTAGGTTTCCATTGCGAGCCGCAACCATAAGTGCCGTTTCATTGTCGTTGTTTCTTGCATTGATATCAAAACCTTCAATGGCAGCCGCTTTATAAATGCTACTTGATAGGTTAGATGCCGCCATGAGGTGCACCAAGGGAGTGCCATACATGTCTTTGGCATTGATATTCAAGCCTTCAGTTCCTATAACATAGTCCAACATTTCGCCACGGCCATTTTTTGCAGCCAAAGCCAACAAGTTGTCTTTTCCTGAAATCTCATTTTCCTTTTTCCAAATCCAAGTGTAGATGCTCCAACCTTTGAATTCTTCCATATTGTTGTCTTGGATGGCTACTTCTAAGTTGCGATACACACCTTGTTGAAGCAAATTCCAAGGAATAGAGGTTATTCTATGAACGCCGTTTCCAGTTTCTGCCTGAAGTCCAAAGTAGTAGTACAAGTCCCAACGGCTGTCTTGCTTAATGCATCCGCATTCTTCATCTACATGGTAATCCCAACCTGGGCCGCGAACCAAAATGCCTTCAATAAAACCGTAAAGGTTAAAAACAGGGCCGCCAGAGTTGCCGTGGAATGCGTCCAAATCGGTGAGGAAAGAGGTTGAATAATCTTCATTATTGGTAACCCGAGCACTATCTGCAACTTTAAGTGGCAATCCACTTGGAGAGCCAATCATTGCAATCATGTCGTCAAAGGTCACGGCGCCGCCTGTGCGGAACTTGTAAGGCTTGCGATCGGCTTTGCGATTGAGGCGAATAACACAATAGTCATAGGCTTGGTCATTGGTGAGTTTGGTGTCCAAAATCTCAATACCGTAATATTGATTTGATTCAGGAATGGTAATGTAACCGCCGCTGCGATTGTAGTTTACATCTGAGGTGTAATCAAACACCCAAACTGTATTTAGCAAGTCTTCTTGGTTGGTGATACAATGTCCCGCTGTAACAAGAATATCAGGTGCTATGAGGAAACCTGTGCAGAAACCTGCAGTGGGTTGGTCTTGAAAACGCACTTCTTCGTTAATAGGGTAGTCACCAAATACACGGTTGATGTAGGTCTTCAAATCCATGCAATAGACCTTGTCTCCTTTAACTTGATTTTTTTGCACTGCTGTTGCAGTAGCGCGCATGTAATCGCGGTATTCCCATTTTGATTTCGCTTCAGCACGGGTGTCTGGTCCAAAAGCGCCACGTGATGCATCATCCTTGTGTCCATACCATGGCACTTTTTGTCCAAATGTCAATCCGGTGATACCGGCGAGGGCGATTGTAAATAGCAACTTTTTCATGTTCGCAAGATTAATCAATTTTGTTTTCATTTTGAGGTTTATTAGTTCTTTTGTAAAGAATACCACTTGATTAGAAAAGGTAAATGAAATTGGCATATTTTTTGTCGCTAAAAGGGATTTCAAAAAAAGGCTCCCATGGGAGCCTTTTAAACAAATTCTTATGGATCCGAATTATTTCATTCTGAAGATATACTCTTTGGTTGTGCCACCCGAACTTGCCTTTTTTACATACAGTGGCTCGCCACGGGTAGTTTTATAGGAGTAATTAAACAAGCTTGCTGCTGGGTGTTCGAATTCTTCCTTTCCAGTATTGCCTCGGGTATTGAAGATATGCCTAAAGCTTACTGGAACCTCAGTGACAAATACCTTAAACACGTATTTGCCATGGTAAGGGCCTGTGAATCTTCTTGCGAAATCTACAATCTCGCGCGTGGCACCTGCAGGTATGAAATAATCTGAGGGTTGTTCATTCTGAGCATAGTTTGGGACTACCACTTCTACGCGGCCTACAGGATTTATTTCCAAAATATTAATATAGGCATCTTTATAGCCGCTGTTTTTTATGGTCATAAAAACTACATCGTCTTCAACCAATTCATAATTCCCGTTTAGCATTTTGGTGCTCATATCCACATCAGACAAAACAGGTATACCTTCATTATCGCGGCCTCTGTAATGTTGCAGATTAAAGCTTACTTCCACATCTAAGTCTGGGTCCACGAAACTTGCCTGCACCATCATTTTGCCTTGCATGTATTCGGTAAGCTGTTTGTTCAGCCCTTCATATTTTGATAGCGAATCAAAAGGTCTTCTGCCATCAATCATGTATAGGGCGTAATTGTTGTTTTTTAAATCAACAATCAAATCGGGATTCTTTTCATCCCATTCAATAAATTCAAGTTTGGAAATGTTCTCTTTCAATTTTGCCTTTGTAGGGCCTTTGATTCCGTCGCCGATAGAGAGTGTAAGCCTGGCCGCACCAAATTGCTGTTCCAATACAAACATCCACAACTGACTGCCATTATAACCATTAAGCTCGCCGTTGTGCTCAACCCAGCTGCTCGCCATACTAGCGCTGCTAATTGTAGTGGTGAAAATAGCTTTTTCAGCGCTGTATTCTGTGCTACCCGCAGGCATGAAAGCTACTTTCGATCCCGTGTATAATCCTGACAGGGTTCCACCCGAAATCTGGGCTTCACTGCTGAGTACAAATTTTACGGGATAGTAGTTGGCTTGTTTTACTTCCTTACCACCAAATAAACCTCGGTTGGCGTCTCCTTCTAACATGGGAATTTGACTTAAATTCATGGCCGACATGGAAATTTGAACATAAGAAAACAACTTTTTGTAGGAGTCACCCTGTTTGATTTTTCCCAGCGATTCTGTTAATGCAAGTGAAAGTGAACCGTAGCCTTGGTATTCTTGATTGGGTTCATGCGCCCTGCTGGCAGAGAACAGCACAACTGGAGACAATTCATCGCCATTGACTGTGAAACTATCTACTGCGCCTGGATCCTCGGTTTTAATTTGTTTTAAAGGATCAAATTCAGGGGGTGGTGGCGCCATTGCGCCCTTGTTGCCGCGGGTTACAGGACCTCGTAATGCGGTTCCACTATGACAGGCGTCTGCTACCACCAATACGTCTCCTTTCGGCCCAACCGCTTCGCGCACTTTGCGCACCCAACCGCCCAATTCATCGTCGCGCATGTGTTTTTCCCCTTTGTACCCTTTCTGATACATCATAGGTGCATCCCAAGTCACGATGCATTCATCATATCCGTCGAGCTCATCGCCGTTGTTGTCCCAAATTTGTTGCCCATGACAGCTAAAGTGTATGTAAACGATATCGCCCTTTTGGCATTTGCCAATGAGGTCTTTGAAGCCATTTCTTATTCCATCAATAGTAGCCTGCTTATTCTGTACTTTTACAAATTCTGAGAAACCTTGTTTTTTCAAGGCATCAGTAATGATGGTGTCATCACTTATGCTGCTGAGGTGGCCCCATTTGGTTTCTGGTTTGTAATCGGCAATGGCCACTATGAGAGCCAGCCTTTGGGTATTGTCTGTTTTCTGCATCCCTTGTGCAACAAGCAATATCAAAATGAGAATAGATAGGTAGATTCTTCTTTTCATGGTTTTCAAAGTTTATTCTCTCTTTCGGGTAAAAGTAAACGACTTTTCCTTTTCAAATGCATTGGCCTTTAGGATAATGCCAATACCACCAAGCAAACCGGGTGCCACAGCGCCAGATTTAAGCATGGTTTCGCCAATTTTGCGCTGTATTTTAAAATGCTTGCGAATAATGCGTTGCCCTTTGAGGAAGCTATAACTTGGGTCTAAATAGGTTACAGGCTCTGCAATGCTTCCATTGAATTCAATGATATAAAATTCTTTCCCATTTTCCAGTGATTCCAAATTGCGTGCCTTTACATCAAATCTTCCGTAATGCACTCCTTCAGGCACTATTTCTTCAAAAAAAGACTCCATTGCTGCAGTGATATAGTGGCTCATATCTTTGAAAAGGGTACCTCTATTGTGATTGCCAACAGGCTGTATTAAAAGTATTTCTTCCTTCTTGGGGACCTCTTGCATGCGATCAGCCCATATGGGGTCTATGTGGTTGCGAGACATATGATACCTCATATTCTCATGCAACAGTTCTTGTATGGTATGTTCTCCGTCGCCTGTGACTGTCAAGAATATTTTTCCGGTTAATCCCGTAATTCGCAGAGACTCACCTGGGATTTTGGTGATAAATACTCCAAATTCCTGGGGTAGATGAATACATTGTTGCACCAAAACCGGGGCGGTGCGCCCTCTGAGAAAACCTACCAAAGCCTCAGTGGTAAAGAGCTTTTCAACGCCAATACCCCGAAACAAATTGGTGGGTTTTACAAAACACGGAAATGAAATTTCCGTAGCAATGGATTGTGCAAACAATTCAGGGGACTCATTTGGCTCCCATAGGCGTGTAAGAGGTTGCAGATGAAGCGGAAATAGTGCATGCAAATCAACCTTGTTTACTCCCGCAAATCCACCATGAGAGTCAATGGCAGGGTTGATTACCACTGGATAGAATTTGTTGCCCAGCCTCAAGGTGTGAAACGAGACATAAAAGAAAGATTGCGCATATATAAACCAGGTAGGCCAGTATTCTGGGTTTTTGATTTTATGAAATAGAAAGCTAAGTCTGTTCATGCGCTTAGGCCTAGCCAGTGAAATTTGTGATTCAATTTGTCAGCATAAGCAAACTGCATCCGTTGCAGGTCTACAATTACTTGGCTTACACTTAATGTTTTTACTCCTGATTCGCGTTCCATTATAAAATCGTGGTCCTGTTTTCCAATGTGCTTTAGGCCATGGAAAATAAATACAGATGCAGGTGTAGGCGAGGGGTTGCGTGAAAGAAATTCATTGAATAAGGCGTTACGTTTATTACGGCTTTCTTCATCATACAAGGTGGCGCTACTCAGAATCATTGGCTTGCGTTCCCGAATGGTTTCGTGAACATTCTTGCCGTCCCAACGAAGTTCAAGGGGCGCCTCAAGGCTTTTTACTCGAAGTATTGTGAAGGGCTCAATCCCTGTGAAGTCATATGTCGATCCGAAGGCAGATGAATTGTATCCAAAGCTCTCAAGCAACACAAGGCCTCTGCTTTTTTGATATGGGGGCTGGTGTTTGTGTTTTTCAAATGCCCCATTAAGCAAACATATGGTAGTAATTCCATCACTGGCAATCCAAGTGCCCCCGGCTCTTCCATCTTTCGGGTAAATGAGCTCGCCGCTTTCTGTATTGTAGATAGCTGGAGCCAATGCCGATTCCCGAAGGAAATGTTCATCCCTATTATGAGTGAAAATGTACCCGTTGTTGGTTGGGATAAAGCTTAAAGTGCACATGTTACTTATTCAGTTTACCTAACCATTTTTCCAAGATCACCGTCGAATTGTCTTTAGAAATGTTTTGTAAAGGAAAACTGTAAGTTGTTTTGAATGGTTGTGATTCCATAGCAATAGGAATGGATTGAACCAGACCTGAACGAGAAACCAATACCTCAATTTGTTTTGGGTTCCCTTGTTGTTCCAAGAGTTGTTCAACATTATTCTGAACCCTTATGCCATTGATGGCAATAATTTCATCGTTTACATTAATGCCCTGATTGTAAAAACAGCTGCCTCGCAGCAGGAACTTCACTAGGGTCTTCCCGTTTTCCAAAGCCGTTGTTGCTCCGCTGCTGTATACGCGAACTGATTTTTCTGAAAATGGAACTATTTTGTTTGAGAAAAAGGCAGTGTATTCAATATTGCCTGGGGTGTAAACCATATTCTTAAAGAAAGTGTCTAGGTTCTTTCCTGCAATTATTGCCGCCGCAGCTTGGAACTCTGCTTCGGTAAACCCTCTTTGATGCTTTTTATAATGTTCTTGATACAAATAACGCATGAGGTCATCAAGGTTTTTATTCCCTTTGGTAGCAGTGCAAATTTCTATATCCAACAAGGCGGCCACCACCAAGCCCTTAGCGTAATATGAGATGGTCGTGTTTTTGCTGTTTTCATTCGGTCTGTATTCTTTAATCCATGCATCATGACTGCTTTCTGAGAGTGATTGCACTTCAACACCAGGACGGTTGGCTAGGTCAGACATATAACCCGCAAGGGTATTTAAGAACTCTTGCTGTGTTACCAATCCCATGCGCAGCAAGCTAAGTTCATCGTAATAGCTGGTTATGCCTTCAGCTACCCAGAGTTGAGAGGTGAAATTTTCCGCGTTGTAATCAAAAGGCCCTAGTTCAATAGGTCTCAATCGTTTTACATTCCACAAATGGAAATATTCATGGGCACATAACCCCAATAGAGATTTGTATTTATTCGGGTCAGACCAATTCCAGCGGGGCATCATAACAGTGCAAGAGTTGGCATGTTCTAAACCGCCTCCGCCCGCTTCTACATTTTGAATAATAAATAAATAATCCTTGCATGGATGCTCTTGGATAATTGCTGACATGGTTTCGCAAGTCAGTTTCAAATCCGAAAGAAATTTTGGAATA
This sequence comes from Flavobacteriales bacterium, assembly GCA_040376005.1. Taxonomy (GTDB): domain Bacteria; phylum Bacteroidota; class Bacteroidia; order NS11-12g; family UBA955; genus JAGXTF01. The sequence continues at coordinate 1,811 of JBEIRK010000035.1, read as the reverse complement.
TCACAATTGTTTCTGCCTACCATGGCTATTTTGTGTTTCACACCGTAAGCGGTAAATTCATATTCTTCATGGTTTCCAATTTCAATGGGGCTGTCGCCCAAATCGTCATAATTGGAGAACGTGTAATTGTTTGTGCGCGTTTCAGGCAGAGAAGTGCTTGTTTTCTTCCACGTTTCTGGGTGTATTATCGATAGTGTGCCAGCCAGCTCTGCATTCTCTTCAACCTGCATGAAAATAGAAGTGTTATGAAGAAAGGCATGGGAGGCGTCAATAAATGAAGTTCTCACCGAAAATTCATAGGCATATACATCGTATTGAAATGCAACATGTTTTCCTTTAGTCTGATTAACCCGCCACTGATTCTTGCTGAAGTGTTCGAAACTTGCGGGTTTTCCATCCACCGAGATGCGAACATTTTCAACGCTTTTGCCAAACTCACGAACCAAATAACTGCCAGGCGTCCAAATAGGCATGCTAAAGGTTAAGCTGTCCTTATCGGCATCTGTTACTTCTATTTGCACAGATGCGTAATGGGTCTGCGGAGCAGTTATATTCAGTGTATAGTGGAGTGCGGTTTTTGCCATACCAATTTCAATTACAAAGGAAAGCAGCAGAATGATGAAATACTTGCGCATGGGGCAAAAATCCATTTTTTTAATCTTCAATGAAAGTTTATATTTGTATTTGTGAAAAAACTTTTGATTTCATGTCTTATTGTCGCTGCCCTTTCGGTTTCAATAATAACGGTTTCATCTTGCGAAAAAGCGGTAGAGCCCGCGCCTGCGCAAGATTGCAGTACCAATCCAAAAACGTATACTAAAAATGTGAAGACCATTATAGATACCTATTGCAAAGTATGTCATCAACCGGGTGGTTCTTATTCCTCTATTCCACTTACTTCCTTTGCAGAGGTAAAAAATGCAACGCAAAAAGGGAAGTTGCTCAGCAGCATCAAGCATGATGGAACTGCAGCATCTATGCCACAAGGTGGGAATAAACTCAGTGCTTCTGACATTGCCATTGTGCAATGTTGGGTCGACAGCAATTACCCGGAATAATGTCTTGGAAATTGCCCTATTATGCGGTGATTTTTACTTCTAAGTTAAAGGAGGAAAGTGCAGCCTATGCAGCCATGGCAGTGCAAATGGATACCTTGTGTAAGGAACAATCAGGATTTTTAGGAATGGATCATGCACGCAGTGAAATGGGAATTACAGTGTGCTATTGGGATTCATTAGCCTCAATTGAAGATTGGAAGAACAACAAAGTACATCTTCAGGCCCAAGAGTTGGGTAAGAATGTGTGGTATCAATCCTACGTAGTAAGAATTTGTAAGGTTGAAAAAGAATACGGGAAGTAATAATTAGGCCTTTTTGTAAACCGGCACTGTGCTGCAAGGTTCTCCAAACATCAAAGACTTTACTACTGGCAACAATAATCTGCTTATTTCAACATAAGCTGAAGTAGGGACATTCTTGTCTCCGCAGCCCTTAACCACAACTCTTTTATCCGAAAAATCATCAATTTTCACCAAAGACAAGGCATTTTGAAAAAGACTGCTTTCAAGTTGTGCTTCCGTGCCAAAAACAAAATGATGCGCAATACCACTTAGCTTACTTGCGATAAGCATATAAGCCCAAGTGGGTATGATGGCGTCAGCACTGCAAATTATTGCAATATTCTTGTCTTGATATTGGGCCCAATCATGGTTTTTAATCCAATCTCTGAAATCTTTTTCTTTTAGAATCAAACCCATGAACAGTTGGTCTTTAATGTCAAGTACTACACGATCTCCAGTGTGATAGTAGTCC
>JBEIRK010000170.1:0-4262 GCA_040376005.1 Flavobacteriales bacterium | reverse complement strand
GGATTCACTTAGCATGTCGGCATTCTTTTCTATAAAACGTTCTGCTGTATAAATTAATTGCCCACCTTCGTTTCTCGCTTCTACCAGCATGCGCAAATCCATGTCTGAACGCGCATGAAGCAAACTGCTTTCCAGCATGCCTTCCACCATATCATCGGTTAGGCCGTATTGGGGTTTAATCTCAATTTCTTGTTTTACTCCACTGCGCAATTCTGTAGCAGACACTTTCAAAATCCCATCGGCATCCAGTAAAAATTGAATTTCCACCTTGGGCATTCCCGCAGGCATGGCTGGAATATTTCGCAATTCAAACTCGCCCAGTTTTCTGTTCTCAGCCACCAATTCGCGTTCCCCTTGAAACACCGCAATTTTCATATTTACTTGCCCATCCACACTGGTAGTGTATTGTTTTGCAATTCTCACTGGCACTTTGCTGTTGCGGGTAATCATCACATCCATCAATCCGCCAGCGGTTTCTATACCCAAGGAGAGTGGGGTTACATCCAACAGCAACACATCACGGCGATTGCCCGCGAGCACATCTGCCTCTATAGCAGCACCCAGGGCCACCACCTCGTCGGGATTGAGGGTATCGTTTACTTTATTGACACCGAAGTAGTAGGCCAAGGCAGACCGAACCTGGGGCAGTCGGGTACTCCCGCCCACAAGTACCACTTCGTCTATGTCTTGGGCTTGCAATTTTGCGTCATCTAAGGCCTTTGCAACCGAAACCATGGTGCGATCTACTAGGGGTTGCGCCACTTCAGTGAGTAATTCAGAAGTGAATGCAACTGTGTAGGTAGTATTTCCCAACTCAATGTTAGAAGAGAAATCGACCGCTGAGGCACAACATATTTTGGCCTTTTCGGCTTCCAACCTCAAGGCGCTTATTTGATTTTTGGTAAGTTGCGCTGTTTGCAATCCAAGTTGCTGCAGCCAATGCAAAACAATGGCCCTATCCACATCATCGCCACCTAAATAGGTATCGCCATGTGTGCTGAGTACTTCAAACACACCGGCTTCTATGCGCAGTATAGACACATCAAAAGTGCCGCCGCCAAGATCAAACACCAGAATGGTTTTCGCTACTGTATTATCCAGTCCGAAACCGTAAGCCAGACTTGCTGCAGTAGGTTCATTAACTATGCGCAACACCTCTAGCCCGGCCAACTTGCCCGCATCGCGGGTGGCCTGCCGCTGGCTGTCGTTGAAATACGCTGGCACTGTAATTACTGCTTTGGCAACATTCGCTTGCAATGCTTGCTCTGCCTGATATTTTAATTCTGTAAGAATGGCCGCACTGAGTTCTATAGGATTGTAATGTTTGCCGTGGGCTTCTACACGCACCATGTGCTCATTTTCATCATCGATAATGCGGTATGAAAAATAGGACGCATGGGGCGCCATGTCTTTATAGCTGCGACCCAACAAACGTTTTACACTGTAAATCGTAGATTCTGGATTCGACACCAATGCCATTCTCGCCTTCTGCCCTACCTGTGTATTTCCCTGATTGTCGATATACACGATACTTGGCACCAACAATCCGTCACTATTGCCTAAGACTCTAGCCTTTCCATCTTCTACAATGGCTACCAAACTGTTGGTTGTACCCAAATCAATGCCCACCACACACTCACGCTTCATGAGCCCACCGCCCTTGATATCAATACTGATTTTTGCCATGTTGTTATAACCAAATCAACTTATGAAAAGTTCAAATGTGCCGCGAATTTACTCCGCATTTGTGTGAAATGAAATGGACAGTGAAAAACCCTAGGAATTATCGAATATGAAACCTTACCTAAATTTGACATGAAAAGTACATAAAAGCAGGTCCTAAGCTAACTGCTCTTAGTACCTTTGTGCACACAAAACAACAACACATTACTATGAAAAAAGCTCAACTTCTTTTCGGACTGTTCTTTACAACCGCTGCAGCCTTTGCACAAGGCCCGGTTTCTGACACTGTTGTTATGGGGCCAGGCTATACAAACCAGCATTTCTACACACTTGGTACAGGTAAGTCAACCACCGCCGCAGTGAACAATTGGGATATTGCCCATACCACAGATTCACGCAGTGCTTGTATCCGTGCCAACCACATGACTGGTTTGAGGGTTTTTTCATACCCCAAAAATGGTACTGCAGGATGGGCTACATTTGATACTACAGGTTGGAAAAGTTGGAGACAGCGTTGGAATAATATCCGTGAACATGAAAAAGGCGCATTCTCTCTAACTTCAAGCCACCCCGTATATGATTGGGGAAGTTACAATTCCAGCACACACGAAATCACAGGTGACTCTTTGTTCCTGCTCGGCTGGACTTCTGATGAAGGAAAAACCTGGAATAAATTGGTAAAATTTTGGCCTGTAAAACAAACGGCTTCTACAGATTTAGTTTTTAAATATGCAAATTTGGATGGAAGCGGTGAGTATACCGATACACTATATCAGTCTGCAGCTGCAGGTCAGAATTATAAGTACTTTAGTTTTAACCAAATTCATCCTGTGCGGGAGCCCAACAAAGGCACTTGGGACCTTTCATTTAACCGCTACTATGAGTATGTAAACGCAGGACCTGGTTCAGGCTGGTATGCAGTAATGGGCGTTGAGTCTAACAAAGCTACAGTTACTGTTTCTAGAATTATGGGTCCAACTTGGGCAACGGTGCTTGCAGATACACAGAACTTAATCTCTAAATATGGCGCAAAAGCGAATAAAGATATGACTGCCGTAGGCTCCAATTGGAAATTCTTTAACAACCAAACCTTCCAATGGATTATCTCTGACACCAGCAATTACTTGATTAAATCCTTGGTAGACAGCGATACCGCATGGTACTTGGTGCATTTCACTGGAATTGGTGGCACATCTAACGGCCGCATCATATTTGCGAGTCAGCGATTGAGCTTCAAACAAAATTCTGTTATGAATCCTGTTTTGGGTGTGATGAATATTTTTCCTAATCCTGCCTCAAGCAATGTTATCGTAGCATTGGAAGCCAACAAGAAAGGAATCTACACGATAACCCTACGCAACCTTACAGGACAGGCGTTGCAAACCATAGAATTGAATACCCAAAACCAGGAGAACACGGTGCAGTTTTCACTCACGGACATGCCTGCTGGTTTATACACCATCACTGCGGAAAGCGCTGGAAGCAGCATGAGCAGCCGCTTGATAGTTGAATAATTAAGAAAACTGAGATCAGCATGTTACGCAGGCTAAAATATGGATTCATGACAATCGCCCTATTCTTGGGTGGATGGGTCCATGCGCAGCCCGGACGCAGCATTCTGGTGCTCGAAGAGGATGGTGATAAACCTGTAAGCGGAGTAGAAATCACAGTGGATTTTAGGCCAGAAGGGCCTTACTTTTCAGGCAAATCAGACAGCTCAGGTTTTTTCCGCTTTACTCAAACGGGAGCTTTTAAATTGGTAGTATTTGATGTAAATGAATACTACCAAAAAATCAGCAGCACCTACTCCGGGTCAGAAAATGCCATTACAGTGCGTTTGAAAAAAACGGATGTAGCGATTGACCAAGTTACCATCACAGGATTAGGAGGACCAAGGGCCACAACTAGGAATCCGTACATGGTGCGCACGATTACACGTGAAAAAATTGCCCGTATGGGATCTCAAAATTTGGGAGAGGTATTGCAGAATGAAACCAATATTCAACTGGGTCAAGACCAAGTATTGGGAACCAGTGCCATTATGCAAGGTATCGGTGGTCAAGATATTAAAATTCTTGTCAACGGAATTCCACTGATTGGAAGGGTAAATGGAAACATTGATGTATCTCAAATTCCAGTTTCGAATATTGAAAGGGTGGAAATTATTGAAGGGCCTATGAGTGTAGTTTATGGAACGGATGCATTGGGTGGTGTAATCAATATTATAACCCGCACTCCTGCAGGCGGCAAGCTTAGCGGAAGGGTCAATGCATTCCACGACAATTTAAAAAACTACAACTTAGATGTAGCAGTGAATACGCGCTTAAGCAAATCTACGCCACTCACTTTCAATGCTGGTCGCCATTTTTTTACGGGTAGAGATTTTGACCCTACCACACGGTCTTACGATTGGAAACCCAAAACCAAGTATTTTGCAGATGGTTCTCTGTTTTTCAACAATAAATCATCTACCCATCGATTTTCATCCAATTTTTACAACGAAAAGCTTACCGACCGCAGTGAAGCTGAATTTAATCTAAGTACGGTAACTGGCTATAATAGTTTTTACCATACCACGC
>JBEIRK010000023.1:0-23653 GCA_040376005.1 Flavobacteriales bacterium | reverse complement strand
TTTGAGATTGATGAAGCATATTTCCGATGCTATCTTGCTCGAAGGCAAAGGAAAATGGCTGATTGGATACAGCGATATTACTACCTTACATCTGGCGCTGGGCCGATTGGGTATGGAGACTTTACACGGTCCCATGGGTATTAATTTTTTTGAACCCAAGCAAGGCAGCGAAGTGAATTTTGACTTTCTACAATCGGTTCTTTTTGGGGAAACACCCAAATTTAATTTAAGTACCTGTGACACTGTGAATTCGCAACCCTTCCAAGGAAAAACCATCGGCGGAAATTTATCCCTCATCTATGCATCACTTGGCAGCCCTGACCAACCCGATACACGCGGTAAAATTCTATTTATTGAAGATCTGGATGAATATTACTACCATGTAGATCGCATGATGTTGAGCCTAGACAGGGCGGGCTTACTCAGTCATCTTTCTGCACTCATTGTGGGCGGAATGACAGATATGAAAGACAATATGATTCCTTTTGGAAAAAACACAAAAGACATCATCCTAGAACATGCAGGCCAGTATGGTTACCCCATCATATTTGATTTCCCAGCAGGTCATGGCGAAAGGAATTTGTGCATGAAACTAAATGCTTTTACTACCTTTGACGGAAAATTCCTCACCCAACCCTCGTGATTTCTAGAGATACCTATATTGAACTGACCAAATTTGGCATCGTTGGCGGCCTGTGTTTTGGCTTGGATTTGGCCCTGTATTACTTCCTTACAGAGATGTTTGGAGTGCCTACCTACGCTGCCAAATCTATCAGTGTTATTTCAGCAACTTTCTTAAACTATTACCTCAATAAAACCTGGACTTGGGGTCAGAGCAATAGAGACAGCAAGCGGTTTGCCAAGTACCTAGCGCTATATGTGGTGAGTGGCAGCCTGAATGTAGCATCAAATGAAGTGTTTCTGAACATCATACCTGACCGCGAATTTCAAATGTTTATTTTAGACCCAATGGCATCTGCACAAAAGCCATTTTTAACCCTAAAAATAGATAAGTTTTTGGCGGTTATTGGCGCCACTATCGTGGGAATGATCGTAAACTTCATTGGTCAAAAATTGTGGGTTTTCAAAGAGGAAGAAAACCTGAGCACAGATATTATTGAGGATTAAGTTTCGTTACTAAGGGCAGCATGAAGCATTTTCATGTATTTTTGCCTTTTGCCAAGAGGCATTTCATTAAAATTAAAATTACAGCAAAATGGCTTGTTCATCATGTGGAACCAAATCCGACGGCTCAGCACCTTCAGGTTGCGGAAGCAAAGGGAACTGTGGTACAGGCGGCTGCAATGCACTTAACGTTTATGACTGGTTCAAAGACATGGATTTACCTGATGACTTTGAAAAATTCAATATCATAGAAGTTCGATTTAAAGGCAGCCGCAAAGAGTACTTTCGAAATACAGACAGATTAGAACTTTATACTGGAGATTATGTTGTTACCGAGGGCGCGTTAGGTTCCGATATCGGCACCATTTCCGCCCAAGGTGAGATTGTCCGTCTGCAGCTTAAAAAGAATCATATTCACGAAAACTCTGAGAATATCAGAAAGGTGCTTCGCAAGGCCTCAGAACGTGATATGGAAAAATACCACGAGTACAAAGCCAAGGAAAATCCAACACTGGAAAGGGCCAGAACCATTTCGTTCGACCTGAACCTTGCAATGAAACTCAGTGATATTGAAATTCAGGGTGATGGAAGAAAGGTAATCTTCTTCTACACGGCAGAAAGCCGTGTGGATTTCCGTGAGTTGATCCGCCGCTATGCAGATGAGTTTCGCATGAAAATCGAAATGCGCCACATCAGCTACCGCGAAGAAGCGTCTCGCCTTGGCGGTATCGGAGACTGTGGAAGACAGCTTTGTTGCAGCACCTGGCTTACCGATTACAAAGTGGTTACTACCGGGGCGGCGCGTGTGCAAAACCTCAGTATCAACATGGAAAAATTAGCTGGCCAATGCGGCAGATTGAAATGTTGTTTAAACTTCGAACTCGACACCTATGTGGAATCGATGAACGAGTTTCCAAAGGCGAAAGTTGTCAAAATCGACACCGTTGCAGGTACCGCATACTCGCGCAAAAGTGATATTCTGAAACGCATGATGTGGTTTGCCTACGAAGATGCGCAAGCTTGGATTCCACTTACAGTAGATAAGGTTAATGAGCTGATGGAAGCCAACAAAGAAGGCAAACAAGCACCGAATTTGTCGGAGCTGGTTCCTGCCTCTATGATTCAACAGCCCTCTAATTCTGGCGCAGAGGCAGATACTATTACCAATGAAGAATTGCTTCGCGAAGACAAGGAATTTGAAGAGGAGCTGCGAAGAAAACGTGAACGCAATGACCGCAGTGGCAGCCGCCCGCAGCAAAAGGGTCGCGATAACAGAGGTCGCGATGGAAGACCTGGAGACAATAGACCTCCGCAAAACAGAAATCAGGGTCAAAACCGAAATGATAACCGCAGACCCAATCCTGAAAATCGTCCACCAAGACCAGAGGGAACTGGAACCCCAGCGGATAGACAAAACACAGGGGGACAAAACAACAGAAACCCACGCCACAACAGAAACCGCAGCAGAGATCAGCGCGACTTTAAAGGCAAAGGGAATCAGGGAAATACGCCACCAACGGACAAACCTCAGGGCTAAACCAATCAGTTCCTAAATGTCGGAACTCATATTATATAACGAGGAAAGCTATACAAGAGCCGAACATAGCTCTTGTGACCATCTACAGTCTAAACTAGCGGGTCACATCGCCTGGTTAAACCTAGAAGGCACGGATACACCTCATTTTGCAGAAATTCAAGAGTTTTTGCATTTGCATCCCCTCCTTGTGGAAGACCTGAATAGCAGCAATCAATTGCCCAAATTTGAAGTCTTCGGAGATTTGGCCTTTCTTTCCCTCCAAATGTTTCGGCGCGGCAAAACTGGTTTTGTAACAGAGCACCTTAGCCTGTTGGTGAAAGACAATTTGCTTATTAGCATTCAAGACCATGTAGCTGGAGATACCTTTGACAGCGTTCGACAAAGGTTAGAGAACAACTACAAACGCTTGGCAAAAAACGGCATTGATTATCTCTTCTTATTGCTCGTAGATGCTCAAGTGGACGAATTCATGGCGGTGACCGACGGCTATAGAAAACCCATTGAAGACCTCGAGCAAGCCATGGCTAAAAAACCTGCTTTAAGTGTCATGAAGCGGATTATGGAACACAAATCCGAGTTGAACACGATGCGCAGATACATGGTACCCCTGAAAGAGGAAATGCAGCGCATTCGCATAGAGCATCCCGAATTTTTGAAAAAGTCCAACCAAGCGCTGTACCGGGATATTATGGACCATCTGAACACCCTAATATCCAATTTTGAAAACCTAAGGGAAATGCTGCGCGACTTGGCAGACCTGAACCATAGCAATCAAAATTTGGTATTGAACAATACCATGAAAACACTCACAGGAATTAGTGCTATATTTATTCCGCTTACTTTTATTGTGGGCGTGTACGGTATGAATTTTAAACATTTCCCAGAATTGGAATGGGCCAATGGATATTACTATATCTGGGTTGTGATGCTTGCTATAGCAGGCGGTATGGTTTGGTTTATGAAAAAAAGAAAATGGTTTTAACGGGCTGTTCACTGACCCATTTAACTTTTTATTCCTCCTCCATAACGATTCACGGTGTCCACTAAAGAAAAATCCTGGCAACCTGTATTTCACTCATGGTTTGAACAGCGCGCATGGACACCGCATGCCTTTCAAAAAGAATGTGCTGAAAAGTACTTTAATGGCTACCATGGCTTACTCAACGCACCTACAGGAAGCGGTAAGACCTATGCATTGGCTTTGCCTGCACTTATTGACCATATGCAGCGCATGCCCAATGAAAAAGGGCTTTTTTTACTTTGGATTACGCCACTTAAAGCCCTCAGCGGGGATATTCGAAACGCCATCCAAGAAGCAAGTAACCAGTTAGGTGCAAATTGGTATGTGGCATTGCGCAATGGCGATACGGATATAAAAGAACGCAAGAAGCAACAGGTTGAAAGGCCCCAATGTTTGGTGACTACGCCTGAAAGCCTGCATTTGTTGCTGGCTACCAAAGGATATGCCTCATTCTTCAAGAATTTATCCTGTTTAGTGGTGGATGAATGGCATGAATTACTGGGCAGCAAGCGGGGTGTGCAAGTAGAATTGGGAATTAGCCGGTTGCGCAGCATCTGCCCAAAGCTCAGAACTTGGGGAATTAGCGCCACAATTGGCAATATGGCAGAAGCACGCGAGGTACTCATCCCTGCAGCACTGAAAGTATGCACCGTCAGCTCAGATTATGAGAAAATCACCCACATCCACACCGTTTTTCCCGATAGCTTAGATAGTTTTCCATGGGCGGGCCATTTGGGTATCAAACTCTTGGATAAAATTATTCCCGTCATAGAGCAAAGCAATACCACGCTGATTTTTACAAATACCCGCAGCCAAAGTGAAATTTGGTATCAAAGACTCTTAGATGCAGAACCTTCGCTGGCAGGGCGCATGGCCATTCATCATGGTTCACTGAATACTGAAGTAAGAAATTGGGTGGAAACCATGTTACACGCGGGCCAACTCAAAGCGGTAGTATGTACCTCGAGTTTAGACCTAGGTGTAGATTTTAGACCGGTAGACACGGTCATTCAAATTGGAAGTCCGAAAGGCGTAGCGCGGTTTGCGCAACGGGCAGGCAGAAGTGGACACCGACCTGGGGTGCCGAGCAACATTTGGTTTGTACCCACACATACACTAGAACTCCTTGAGGCTGCCTCCCTCAAAACCGCGATGGCCCATGGAATTATGGAAAGTAGAATTCCAGTGATACGCTGTTTTGATGTGCTTATTCAATATCTCGTAACCCTAGCCGTTTCAGATGGCTTTGATGACAAACAAACCTATCTGGAGGTGCAGCAGACCCATGCTTTCCAATCCATTACCCTTGAAGAATGGAAGCAGATTTTATCGTTTCTGCAGTTTGGCGGCGATTCCTTGGGTGAATATGATGAGTACCACAGGGTTGTGCAAACAGACGCTGGATTTAAAGTTTTAAACCGAAAAACAGCCATGCAACATCGCATGAGTATTGGTACCATTCCCCATGACCAAAGCATGATGATAAAATTTACTAATGGCCAAAAACTCGGGAGTATAGAAGAGTATTTTATAAGTAGGCTCAGCCCTGGTGACTGTTTTGTTTTTGCGGGAAAAGTACTCGAATTGGTTCGCACTGAAGGCCCCATTGCTTGGGTGCGTCGTGCAGCCAAAGCCAAAGGCCTTGTGCCTAGCTGGCAAGGCGGAAGGATGAGCTTGAGCACAGAATTATCGCAATTGCTGCAACAAAAAATCTATAAACATCAAACACTACAAGACACAGAAGTTCAATTTCTCAAACCCCTATTCCAGATTCAACAGGAACGTTCTCATGTGCCTGCCGAAAACGAATTGCTTATAGAATGCACAGAGGATGACGATGGCTACCATGTATTCATGTACCCCTTAGAAGGCCGCATGGTGAATGAAGGTTTGGCCATGCTCATGGCGTATCGACTGAGTTTAAACAGCAGGCAGTCATTTAGCATAGCCATGAATGACTATGGCTTTGAACTCCTTAGCCCGAAACCCATACAGTTGGAAGAAGGACTAGAGGAAGACTTGTTTTCAACGGCAAATCTTATTTCAGACTTGTATTCGAGTACAAATTATAGCGAGATAACCCGCCGGCGTTTTAATGATATTGCTACTATCAGCGGACTGGTGTTTAAAGGTTTCCCAAATAAGCAAATTCGAAACAAGCATTTACAAGCCAATGCAAGATTGTTTTATGAAGTTTTTCGCGATTATGAGCCCAACAACCTGTTGTTAAAACAAGCCGAAGAAGAGGCGTTGTATTACCAACTCGAAGAACATCGATTGCGCGCTGCGCTTGAAAAAATTGGCGGTATGCAGTTGGTCATTACCCACCCTACCAAACCCACCCCCTTCTGTTTTCCCATATTGGTTGACCGCCTGCGTGAAGCCCACACCAATGAGAGGTTAGAAGACCGGATTTCGAACATTCTTTCGGAATATCCCTTGTAGTCGTGGTCCCACTAGCGGTCTAAGAAGTGAGTCTTTGGAAGAAGCAAACTAAGGCCTACTGGGTTGCGACATGCTTAAAATTTCATCAATGACAAGCCTGTCATTGCTCAATCGTGGAATTTTATTTTGCACGCCTAGTTTGCCCTTTTTCTTTAACCAAGCTTGAAATACCCCTTGAGGTACTGCATGAATGACTGGCATATGCATGGCCAGATCGCCCTTGCGCTTGGCATCATAATCTCCATTGCATCTGCGCAATTCGCTGTCTAAGGTTTGGGTGAATTCATCCAAATTATGGGGCGGCTCTATAAATTCTATGCACCATTCGTGTCCGCCTCTGCCACTGCTTAAGTATATCGGAGCCGCGGTATAATCTGCAATTGTTGCGCCTGTTTTTCGGCACGTTTCGGTAATTGCAGTATCGGCATTTTCTACCATCAGCTCTTCACCAAAGGCATTAATAAATAATCTTGTACGCCCCGTGATTTTAAAATTATAGGGCTGAGTAGAAGAAAAACGAACGGTATCGCCCACACGGTAGCGCCACAGTCCACTGTTGGTAGAAATGATAATTGCGTAATTCACGCCAGGTTTCAACTCCCAAAGGGGAACACAATCTTCATTTCCAGCACCTAAGGGTTGGAATTCATAAAATATACCATGATGTGTGAGCAGGGTAAATTCAGTAAATCCCGATTCAAATTGAAGTCCAAAAAAACCCTCACTGGCATTGTAGGTTTCCAAATAGCTCATAGGGCCTGGAAGAAACTTTTTGAACTGCTCTCTGTAAGGATTGAAGTTCACTCCGCCATGGAAAAACACTTCCAAATTGGGCCAAACTTCATGAATATTGGATTTGCCTGTAATTTCTAGCACCCGCTTAAACAGTACAATTACCCAAGTAGGAACACCTGTAATACTTGTAACATTCTCTTTAATCACCGCCTGTGCCATGGGTTCTAGTTTTTTTTCCCAACTCTCCATCATGGCAATATTGGGCTCAGGCGTGCTGCGCAAATTGGCCCAAGCCGGAAGATGCGCCCACAACACTGCGCTTAAATCCCCAGAAAAGCTTTTGGGATTCTCAGGATTGGTTCTATAACTTCCGCCAATGATAAGCGCTTTGCCCTGAAATGCATTTGTTTCTGAATGCTGCGCACAATGCAGTGTTACCATGTCTCGGCCGCCCCGAAAATGGGTTTCTTCCAAACATTCATAGCTTATGGGTATGAACTTGGCACTGTTGCTCGTGGTGCCACTGCTTTTTGCAAACCAAGTGATTTCACCCGGCCAAAGCAAGCGCTGTTCTCCTTTCAGGGTTCGTTCAATCCAAGGTCGCAAATCCTCATATTCTACAATGGGCACCTGCTTTCGGAAGCTCTCATAACTGCGTATTTGCTTAAACCCATAGGACTCTCCATACTCTGTTTCCGAGCCCATTTCCAAAAGATAATCCAACAATTCCTGCTGATCCTCAACAGCACGAAAGGTTTGCTGCTGCAAATCTTCATAGCGCTGTCTAAAATACCAGTTGATGACTGAACCGAGCATGGGTAGTGGATGAACTACAAATTTTACTCCTTTCTAAGTGGAAAACAAACACCCTGCCTAAATTCTGGCAATTATTTGGACTCTATTGCCCTAAAATATCTTGTAAGCAATTGAAATGTGGCATTATACCCTGCCAAACTTAGTGTTTCAGGCACATCCACCACATCGTGATAGGCGCTTCTCGGTCCGCTTTGGTACCAAAAAAAGGAGGGAATCCCCATTTCTGAGAAATAATAATGATCGCTATTGGCCGCTTTACCCCGTTTTCTAATCTCAGGTAATAATGTGTCCGCAGCATTTATGCTTTCCAAAAGCGCAAAATCTTGAGGGAATATCGTGGCATTTACCACTGTCATTCCCGTTTCTCCAGTGCCCACCAAATCTAGGTTTACCAATCCGCGTGTAGCGAGTAAATTATGCATCGGGAACTTACTGTAATGGTAAGAACCCAATAAACCCGCTTCTTCACCACCAAACGCGATAAATACTATGGTATAGCGCGGAGGATGCAGACTATAGTAAAGCATTAAATCTAAGGTCATGGCAACACCAGCCGCATTGTCATTGGCGCCATAAAAAATGGCATCCTCTCCCATTTGACCCAAATGGTCATAGTGTGCGGTAATCATCAAAAATGAATCTGGTTTTTCTATACCCAGTATCGTTCCCACGACATTATACTGCTCGGATGTTTGCCACTTGCTCCTCACTGTCCAGGCTACTTTAAGTGGTTGTTCAATATTATTTGGAAATGCGCTGCGCAGCACCTCAAAAGAGACATAGGGCACTTGAGCAGCTGCTACTGACCATGTGAGTTTGTTTTGGACAAGAAATACGGTATGGACATGCAGTTTCAGGAGTTTTAAAAACCGACCATACTTTTTTTGATTGGCTGCTGACAAGGTATCTACAATACAAACAAGAGGCAGTGTGGGATCCAATTTGAATACATTCCATCGATAGTGTTTGCGGGTATCGCTGAGCAAACCCATGCGATATGCGCTATCCTCAATATTTCTATTGTTCAATACTTGAACTTGGTACCCAGGTCTCAGGCCATCTGTGCGGATGCTAGAACTGGGAGCATCTTCAGATACCAGATAATCCTTGCCAGGAGCCAGTATCTTTCGATTGATTGTCAATTCTACCCTTCGAATCACATTTGCCTGCATTTCAAAAGACTGTAGAAATGAAGCTTGAAGCGGAACTGCTGCTGTTTTTTTCATTTCTTCTTGAATAAACGCTGCAGCTTTGGGAGCACCCTGCTTATAATATCCGCGTCCATGCAAGTCTTCAGAACACAGTTTTTGAATGATCTGGCGGGCATACACCGTATCTTGGGCATGGCCAATATGAGCAGACTGCCCCATACAAACTATTAAAATCCAAATCTTGAATTTCAGCTTCATTGAGCACGCAATTTGGTTTGTATTTGATGCAAGCAGACGCACCCCCCGCTAAATGACAATACTATGACAATTTGTTTACCATATACAAATCAATTACTTACGAAAAAATGACCGAACCCATATTCAATTGTGAATAATTTCAAACCAATTGATACAATTTTACACTACTTCATGCGTTTAACCTACACACCAAATAATCAACACGTCTATGTATGTTCAGGAAATTACACTACAAATTTCACCTGACCTAGAGATGGATTTAATGCTCGATGAGTTCAATTGGCTCATGAGTAATTTCCATAAGAATGGTCAAGTTGCCAATGGAGGCCACACGCAATTTATTGTCGGTCAAAAAATTGTATCTATGCCTTACACTCCAGAGAAAGATTCTTTGGAGGCAAAGCACCACAATTCATTTGTTGTAAAACAAATAGAACGTTTGGAAACGCTATGTCAAAGCAAGCTTCAAATCCGCACCATTGGCGCTGACGGCAACCATGCTGAAGTATGCAGTTGTAAAAGCAGCAGTTCGCATTTGTTGGGTGCTTTTTGCTTCAGCCGCGACAGCGCTGTAATTTGTGGGGATTGCCGATTGATTATCCCCTTGTACCGCCTACCCAAAACAGAAGATGACTCGTACCTTTCCATCATTAACTGGCAGTTGAGCACGATGGTACTGGATGGTTTTGAAACCATTAACTTAAAAAATAATGGTGTTCCAAACATTTCAAAATCCCACCTGAATGCTGTAGACAAATTGGGTTTTGAGGTATGCGAAAGACTCGAAAAGCTTACTGGGGTAAAAACCCGATTGCTGCAGACCTTAGGAAGCTCAAAACTTCCAAGTTACAAAAATAGCAATAAGAAAAAACCCGGTGAAGAATTGTTTATGTAGTAGACACCTACAATTTTTTCTTTTTCAATTTCTTAATACTCTTAACGCTATTTATTAGCTTGAAAATTTCACGAATTGGCAAAAAAGCTATCGGGTTCCTGTTGTTGCTCCACCATACGTTTATAAATCCCATTGGGTAGCGCCATGAGTTCCTCATGGGTGCCATATTCAGCTACTGTGCCTTGACGCAAAACTGCAATTTTGGTGCAATTGCGTATTGTACTTAGCCTATGGGCAATCACAATACTGGTTCTGCCTTTCATCAACTCTTGCAAGGCAGACTGCACTTGTTTTTCACTATCTGTATCTAGGCTCGAAGTAGCTTCATCCAATAATAAAATATCCGGGTTGCGGAGAATGGCCCTGGCGATTGCCACGCGCTGTCTTTGCCCACCTGAAAGTCGAATTCCTCGATCTCCAACCAATGTCTTATATCCATCAGGGAAGCCTTGAATAAAGTCATGCGCATTGGCCTGTACCGCAGCGGCTTGAACCATATCATCTGTAGCATTGGGATTTCCATATCGAATATTCTCTTCTATACTTCCACCAAACAACATGATCTCTTGCGGCACCAAGGCCATACGACTGCGTAAATGATGGAGATTAAAGAACTGCGCAGGATGATTCGAAATCAATAGTTCGCCCGACGTGGGTTCATAAAAACGATACATCAAATTCACCAGGGTGCTCTTACCTGCACCACTAGGACCCACTATGGCCAAGGATTCGCCATGATTCACGGCCAAGCATACTTCCTTCAGTACCGGATACTCAGGTCTACCGGGATAGGAAAACCCTAAATTTTTAAATTCAACATCCCCTTTTATTGGGGCGGTTTCACTATGGGTCTTAAAATCTTCACCCTCCTGATCAATCAGGTCCATTACACGTTCTACCGCGCCAATGGTTTTTTGAATTTGCACAAACTGCTCGGCAATTCCGCCAATACTGCCGCCAACAAAACCCGTGAGCATCATAAATTCAAACAGGTCCCCAATTTTCATCTCACCCGCGCGCACCATGGTGAGGCCCATGAATATGAGGAATACGATGCTGCCAAATAAGCAAACGATAATAAACGAAGAAAATCCGCCTCTGAGTAGGCCGCGGAAAATGCTCTCTTTGCGAAGTTTTTCAGCGCTAATTCCATACCTGTCTTTCTCGTAATCTTCATTGGTAAAGCTTTTTACATTCTGAATCCCACTTAGTGTTTCTTCAACTACCACATTGTTATCGGCTGTAAAATCTTGAACTTGTTTGGATATTTTTCGGATGTATTTTCCAAAAATAAGCGACACAATCACAACAACGGGAACCGTGGCCAACATATACAGCGCCAAGGTACTAGAAGCAAAAAACAAGGCCACACCTCCAGCTAGAATGATCAATAATTGCCTCAAAAACATGGCAATATTGGTGGTGAAGGTATCTTGTATTTGGGCGATATCTGAGCTAAAACGGCTTTGCAAATCTCCTACACGTGTGGCGTTGAAAAACTCCATCTTTTGTATGATGATGTTGTTGAATAGGGCTTTCCGAATTCCGTAGGTAAGATTCTCTGTAACCCGAACATACAAGGATATTCTCAAAAAAGAGAACACCGCTTGTGCAATGAAAAGATAGATGAAATAATATGCGGTTGTTTCCAACTGGTCTACAGAAGGTGAACCTGTTTTACCGGGCATAGGTTTCACAAAGGCACCGTCCACCAAATCTCCGAGCAACATGGGGAACAATATGGCAGCAAAAGCAGTTAAGGCCAAGAATGCGGTTCCCAATCCAAAGAGCCAACGGTCAGAGGATTTCATAAATGTAAATACTCTCAGGGATTTGCGAATGTTCGCAGCGTTCAAGCTGGCTTTCGGTATATCTCGTTGGGTGCGTGCTGACATGGAGCTGCAAATTTCGTAGGTAAACTTGTGAATTCAGCATTTTGTTTTTTGAGATGCGTGGTTTTATTTGCAGCACTCTTATTTCACACTTTTATAACTTGAAAATACTGCAACCCCTAAGATTATTACAAGACATGATTTACCCAAGGGTATGTCATGTATGCCAGCGATGGCTCGTCACAGGAGAACAAGGCTTGTGCTTACACTGCTTTCAAGAACTGCCTAAAACGGGCTTTGGCTTTCAGAAGGGAAATCCCGTTGAGAATCTTTTCAGGGCGCGCATCCCTATTGCGTATGCCAGCGCATTCATTTACTTTCAGGAAACAGGCATTTCAAAAAAAATACTGCACGACATCAAATACCTTGGAGGGCGAGAATTGGCTAGTACATTGGGACGTTTATTTGCTCAAGAGCTCTTGCTACACAACACAAATTTCAAGCCTGATGGAATAATACCTGTGCCCTTACACCCACGAAAAAAACGGCAAAGGGGATACAACCAAAGTGAAGCAATAGCCTCAGGAATGGCAGAGATTTTTGGCTGTGCCATGCGCACGGATATAGTGATTCGTAAAATATATACCCAAAGCCAAACGCGACGAAACCGAATTGACCGTTGGGAAAACGTAGAACAGGTGTTCGGTTTGAATCCCAAAGCGAAGGTTCACAGTGGCAGCTATATGCTTGTTGATGATGTAATTACAACCGGTGCTACACTGGAAGCTTGCAGCCAAGTATTGGTAAAAGCCAAAATTGGTGAGATTGGAATTGCAGGTCTTGCATTAGCAAAAGGTTAAAAAATTACTTTCTTATGGCATCTGCGCTACCTGCATTGCTAAAAATTGCTCGAATTGCGGTATTTTTGCCCTATATAGGAATATAATGAAAAGACTCATACTTATTTGTCTGACCCTAACAGCCTTTCAGGTGTTTGGTCAAGGGCCCACAATCAATCTTGATCCTGTGCGTGTGCCACAATTTGCCGCATCCTCTGCGGGTGGTAGTTTTCGGTTGCCCGTAGTTTACCGCGCTAGAATTTCAGGTTTAAGGCCCAATTCTCCCTACCAATATGTAAGCAGAGGTATTAGTTCTGCAGACTTCAATAGCACAACTCTGTTCCCAGGCGCAGGAAACCCTATTTTCTTGGATTCCGGCGGATGGAAAACCACAAGCGCACCTTCCTTCTCTACCGGTGTAAACCACGATACCCTATACTCCGATGGTGCGGGCACCTATGAAGGTTGGTTTGGTTTTATTGTTACAACCAACAGCCGTTTTACCCAAGGAAAGTACATTTACCCAAGTATTACCCTGCGTGGTTTGGCGTCGAATGACACCTTGAAAGGATATTGCCAAGACTCGATCAAAATGCTGAAGTTTGCCTCAAACAAAAGCGATACTACAGGCACAGGCATTTGGGGCCGTAGCATGGCAAATGCAAAATCTTTTGTAGCATTGTATGACGATTATAATGGTTCAACCCGCCCATTGGCAGTTTCCATGATTGAGAATGACGGTTTGTCCATTGGCACCTCCGCAGTTACCTTTTACAAAAACAGCGTTGAAGGTGTAAACGGCAACTGGGGCGCAATTATTCCTAATAATCTGTCGAAAGGTGTTCGCCGAATTGAAAACATAAACCGTTTCACGGGATTCTCGATTTACGGGAACAGCGATAGCAATGGTATTTGGGGCCCATCTGCAAAGAGCACTGTTGACCCTACTGGAGGCTTGACGGCAATTGCACTTGACGAAAATGATGCAGCGTTGGTGCCTCCCGACGTGCAATTTTGGGCGCGCACATCAAGCACAAATGAAGGCGCTGGTACTACTGAAGTATATGTAGTAAGAAAATATAGTAATGACAAATCCCAATCCATCAGACTTCAAGTATTGGGAGGAACCGCAACCAATGGAACTGATTATACAATTTCTAATCCCAAAACGATCACCTTTAAGCCTGGCGGAGTGGCGAACGATACAACCAAAATTACTATTGTAGATGACAACGTAAGCGAAAGTAGCGAAAGCATTGTTTTACGACTAGACCAACCTTCGAATTGTGTTATCGGAACTGAGGTTGCCCACACCGTTAATATCACCGATAACGACATCGCAAATATCTCTTTCGCCAAAAAACTAGTAGTTGCTAAGGAAGATGCAGGAAGCATTTCACTCCGTATCCGCATAGACAAAGCCATAGGAACTGCATCTAAAGTTAAAATATTTGTTAAATCAAAAGGCGATAGCAGCTTTATCCCTGGTGAATTTAGAATTGGTACTGGTGTTGATTCTACTTTTAACATAGGTAAATCTACCGGTGCAGATAGCTTGTTAATTCCTTGCAAAATTGTTAATGATGCTAACGGAGATCCCAATGATACTTTCAATTTGGTGATACGCCAAATCACGGGTCAAGGTCAAGTGACCGATTCTCTGCTAACTGTTGTAATCCTAGATAATGATGGTCCTGCGCAGGTTCGTTTTATTGACAAACAATTGACTGTTAATGAAAACAGTGGCTCATTTAACGTAAGAATTGCGATTCCTTTCAAAACAGATGCTGGTGGAGATTTCACCTTGCGTTTGCTTAGTGGTGGAACTGCTACTCAAGGTCAAGACTTCACGTTTAGTCCTACTTCGCAAATCAAATCGATTGATGGAAATACTCCTGATACCCTTGTGGTGAATGTGCCAATTATTGATGACGACAATTCCGAGGCAACAGAAACCATCATCTTCGGTTTGGGTGTATTGAGCAATGTAAAAGTGCTCAGTGATGACACCTTGAACATTAGCATCATCAACAACGATTTTCCCATTTATCCTATTGGCACGATCAATGCGCAAAGTTTGCCAAACAGAGCCAACGACTCAGCAAACGTAAAATGCCGTGTGCGTGGTGTGGTTCATAGCACAAATGTGCGTGTAACCGGCCTTCAATTCACGTTGATTGATGCAACAGGAGGGATTACAGTATTCTCGCCAACCAAGACGTTTGGCTACACACCCACCGAGGGAGACAGCATCATTTGCCAAGGCAGCATTCGCCAATTCTCAGGATTGGGTGAGTTGCAATTCCTAGATACCATCATCAAATTGGGTTCAGGTCGTCCGTTGATGACACCTGCAGTGGTGAAAAACATGACTGAAGACAACGAATCAAAATTGGCGAAAGCGAATCGTGTGAAATTGGTAGATCCTTCTCAGTGGCCAACCACTGCATTGGGTCCAAACACGTTCAAATATTTGGGCATCCAACACACTGATGGCAACTTAGATTCAATTTATATTGATTCTGAAACCGATATCGATGGCACCCCTGTTCCACCAGTATACATGAATGTAACTGGTGTTGGTCAGCAATTCGATGGTAGCTCACCCTTTACTTCAGGTTACTACTTGGCACCGCGCAGACTAAGTGATATTGTTGCAGCCAACTTGCCTGTTGTTCAATTTAGCAAAGCCACAGATACCATCACAGAATTGGCAGACTCTTTCCGTATCGATTTCACAGTTGCTCCATTAGACGAAAACTACACCTATAATGTGGTTATAAAATCTGCAACTGCGGCATCACCTGCAGATTACGACTATGCAACCCGTACCATTTCTGTTTTGAAAAACAACAGTGTGTTGCCTATCAAAATGAATATTAGTGATGATAATGCCAGCGATGGTGATAAAAATATTGTATTCGCTATCCGTAATATCGTAGGTCCAGCGACTGCAGGTAAAGACAGCACATTAACCCTAATTATTCGCGACAACGAAGCGAGTCGTGTTAAAGGTTTTGCAGCCAACGGTTTGAAATTGTATCCTAACCCGGCGCAAAGCTTATTGCACATTAGCAGTGCAGCTGCATTGGGAAGCGTTGAAATTCTTGCTGTTGATGGCAGGGTTGTTTTGAGCAACAAGAATAGTGGAACTGAAGTGGAACTTTCATTGGCTGGAATTGCACCTGGTGTATATACTGCCCGTGTTAGCGATAACAATGGTTCTGTTTACTCTGAAACATTTGTAATTAAATAAAATCCGAAACATTCGGAATAAAAAAATAGCCGCCCTAGGGCGGCTATTTTTTTTGAAGTAACCTGTACTTTTCATTGGCGCATTTCCTAGCATGCCGCAACACTGAATTGAAAGTGACATAGACAGGCAAGCACTTGGAAAAACCGAACATTTAACTTGTTTTTCTCACCGTTTTGGATAGATTTGAAATAAAATAACTATGAAAAAACTTATCAAAATCCTCCTCATCATCGCATTGGCTATTGCGGTGTTGCTCACCGTGCTTTACTTCATTGGTCCCCGCAGTTTCAAACTCAGCAGAAGCATACTCATCCAAGCTGATAAAGCAGTAGTTTGGGAACAAGTTTCTAAATGGGACAATTTTAGCAACTGGTCTGCTTGGACAGCACGAGATACCGCCATGACCAAGAAAATAGAAGGAACAGATGGCGAAGTAGGAGCCAAATACACCTGGAAAAGCGAAAGTCAGGGCAATGGGAACCAGACCATTTTGGTGAGCAAACCTATGTCCTTTCGCGAATCTGATTTGGTTTTTGAAGACTGGGGAATGACTTCTCGCACCTCATTTGAGCTTAAAGACAGCGCTGGGGGTGTATTTGTAACTTGGTCTATGTATGGAGAAAATGGATTTATGGGCCGGGTAATGGGCGTCATTATGAACATGGAAAAAATGGTAGGTCCCGATTATGAGGCCGGACTTGCGAAACTTAAGATGGTTTGTGAGAGTCAAAAAGGCACAGCTTCTTACAGTATGAATGCTGTTCAAGAAAACACATTCCCCCAAACCCAGTTTATTGCCTTTCGCAAGCAAATGGGTATGGATGCATTTCTAAAAAGTTCGGGCCAGATTTATGGAGAAGCCAGTGGTGAAATCATGGCCTTTGCGTCAAAAAACGGAATTACGGTTACAGGTCCTATGCACAGTATCTACTATTCGTGGGATGAGAAAGGCAATAAAGTGGATATGGCAGTAGCTTTCCCAGTAGCAAAAGCTGGAACAGCCTCAGGAACCATTAGTTTCCCTGCTATAGCATCTGCTGTTGCAATTTCTGTGGATTTTTATGGCCCTTATGACCAAACAGAAAAAGGTCATGCGGCCCTGGAAAATTACATGACTGAAAATAAGAAGACCTTTCAAGGTCCGGCCATTGAGGAATATGTCACTGATCCTGCTGTTGAAAAGGATCCGGCAAAGCTCCTTACACGGATTTGGTATCCTGTAAAATAAGCGCTAACACTGCAGTGCAATTGGGCATTGCAGCACATTAGGCACCTTCTCAAGCAGAAAGATTTGGGCTTCACGAAACAAATCTTTTCAACAACGCCATAGTTTGCACCTTTAGGATGGGCTTCATCCCCTAAATTTGCACAATTTTTTAAGGAAATGCCAAAAGACAATTCCATCAATCACGTTCTCATTATCGGCTCTGGACCCATCATTATTGGTCAGGCCTGTGAATTCGATTATTCAGGTAGTCAAGCTGCCCGCAGTCTTCGTGAAGAAGGCATTCTCGTGTCATTGATTAATAGCAACCCTGCGACCATCATGACAGACAAAATGAATGCTGACCATGTGTATCTGCTGCCCCTCACCCCAGAAAGTATTGAAAAGATTCTTCAAGAGCAGAAGATTGATTGTGTGCTTCCTACTATGGGCGGACAGACCGCACTGAATCTTGCCAAAGAATGCGATGAGCTTGGAATCTGGGAAAAGTACAATTGCAGAATTATTGGCGTGAATATCGAAGCCATCGATAAAATGGAAGACCGCGACAAGTTCAAGGATTTGATGATTGAACTTGGAGTGGGTGTGGCCGAGAGTCAAATAGCCAATAGCTTTTTAGAAGGTAAAGAAATTGCACAACGCATCGGATTCCCATTGGTTATACGTCCGAGTTATACCCTTGGCGGGACAGGGGGTAGTATTGTGTTCAAGAAAGAAGAATTTGACCAAGCTTTGCAACGCGGCTTAGAAGCCAGTCCTGTGCATGAGGTATTGGTAGAAAAAGCCGTAATGGGCTGGAAAGAATATGAATTAGAATTGCTTCGCGATGGAAAAGACGATATCGCAGTAATTTGTACTATTGAGAATTTTGACCCTATGGGAATCCATACGGGCGACAGCATTACTGTGGCTCCTGCGATGACCCTGAGTGATACTTGTTTTCAGAACATGCGCGACATGGCATTTAAAATGATGCGCAGCATGGGCGTATTTGCCGGAGGCTGTAATGTGCAGTTTTCGGTAAATCCTGAAGATGAAGAAATCATAGCCATTGAAATTAACCCTAGGGTGAGCCGCAGCTCTGCGCTGGCATCGAAAGCAACCGGATATCCGATTGCAAAAATTGCAGCTAAATTGGCCATTGGTTATTATCTAGACGAACTCAAAAACCCAGTTACCAAAACTACTTCAGCGTTTTTCGAACCCGCAATCGATTATGTTATCGTGAAGGTTCCACGTTGGAATTTTGATAAGTTCCACGGCAGTGACAAACGCTTGGGCTTCCAAATGAAATCTGTGGGCGAGGTTATGGCTATCGGAAGAAGCTTTCAAGAAGCCCTTCAAAAGGCTTGCCAAAGCCTAGAAATTGGCCGACATGGATTGGGTGCCGATAGACCTGCTGAAAGAAATTTGGAGGTACTGGCAGAAGGTTTGGAGCATGCGTCTTGGAATCGCATTTTCCAATTGAAAGATGCACTCAGCCTGGGTGTGCCTATTAGCTCAGTGCAAAAACTAACCCGCATTGACCGCTGGTTCTTGGAACAAATTGCAGATCTTGTAAAAACAGAAAACGACATTCGCCGCTTTAGCATTGAAAACCTTCCAGTAGAATTGATGCGCACTGCCAAAGAAAAAGGATTTTCTGATGAGCAAATCGCTTGGCTTATGGGCAATTGCACTGCAGAAGAGGTGTATGAAAAACGCAAAACGCAAGGCATACAGCGTGTTTACAAAATGGTGGATACCTGCAGTGCAGAATTTCCTAGTCCTACCAACTATTTCTACAGCACCTTCGACGGAGAGAATGAAAGTGCTTCTTCTGAAAAGAAAAAGGTTGTTGTGTTGGGAAGTGGACCAAACCGCATTGGACAAGGTATTGAATTTGATTATAGCTGTGTGCATGGAATTCTTGCCGCACGCGAATCGGGCTACGAAGCCATCATGGTAAACTGCAATCCAGAAACGGTAAGCACAGACTTTGATATGGCAGACAAGCTCTACTTTGAGCCTGTGTATTGGGAGCATCTTTGGGAAATCATTGAACATGAAAAACCAGAAGGAGTGATCGTACAATTGGGAGGCCAAACTGCACTTAAGCTTGCTGAAAAATTGCACGAAAAGGGCATCAAGATAATCGGCACTTCTTTTGATAACATGGACCTATCTGAAGACCGCGGCAGATTTAGCGATTTGCTCGCAGAGTTGGGGATACCCTATCCAAAGTATGGTGTAGCCCTTGATGCAGAAGAAGCCATCAAGATTGCAAACCAAGTAGGTTATCCCGTGTTGGTGCGTCCGAGCTATGTGCTAGGCGGACAAGGTATGGTTATCGTAATTAATGATGAAGACCTAGAAAAAGCGGTAGTAAAACTCATGGGTGATTTGCCAGGCAACCGCGTATTGATTGACCATTTCTTAGACCGCGCAGAGGAAGCTGAAAGCGATAGTATCAGTGATGGTGAAGACGTGCATATCATAGGTATGATGGAGCACATTGAACCTGCAGGAATCCATAGTGGGGATAGCAGTGCTGTGTTGCCACCCTTTAGCTTGAGTGCACATGTCCAACAGCAAATGGCTGAATACACTACCCGACTTGCAAAAGCTATGGATATTCGGGGTTTGCTCAATATTCAATTCGCCATTAAAGATGAAAAGGTGTATGTGATAGAAGCGAATCCTAGAGCCAGCCGCACCGTTCCTTTCATCTGCAAAGCGTATGATGTGCCTTATGTAAATATGGCTACTAAGGTAATGCTGGGTGTAAGTAAAATTAAAGATTTCACCATTCCACCGCGCCCCGCAGGATACGCCATCAAACAACCTGTGTTCTCATTCAACAAGTTCCCAGGCGTAAGCCGTGAATTGGGTCCAGAAATGAAAAGCACAGGCGAAAGCATCTTGTTTATCAAAGACCTTTTGGATCCCACATTCAGAGAGCTTTATAAGATGAAGAGTGTGTACTTGAGTCACTAAGAACCAGGAAAATCAGTATTTTTTCGAATATTTATTCGGTATTTTTTCGCGCATTTTCACAAGGCTATCGATTGTTTATCAATAACTTAACAAATTCTTAATAATATTTCCCGAATATATGTTCTGACTTTTTGATGACATTTGTCAAGAGAATGTCATGCACCTTTGCGTTATGGTTAAAAACGCTTGGTACCTCTTGTTTATTTTGCTCTATAACATAAATAGTTTTGCACAACCACGCACCTTGGGACTTACCCAATGGGACAAAGATTATGCAGATGGCTACGTGCTCTTTACCCCTTTAGCAAGCAAAAACACATATTTAATAGATGCATGTGGCAAGCAAGTTCATACTTGGACCAGCACCTATACGTCTGGCACCTTTCAAACCCTTCTCAATGATGGCAGTTTGCTACGTGCCGGCCTCGTTGCTCCGCCTCGCTTCGGCCTAGGTTCAGGTGGTGTAATTGAAAAAATCAACTGGTCAGGTAATGTCACTTGGACCTTTAAAATTGCGGATAGCAATCAATACTTGCACCACGATTTTCACATTATGCCCAATGGACACATTTTGGCCATTGTTTGGGAACGCAAAACACCCGCAGAAGCCATTGCCCATGGCCGCGACCCAAACCTTTCTGCCCCAAGTGTTTGGTCCGAGAGAATCATCGAAATTGAGCCATTCTACGACAACGATTCTGCAGAAATCGTTTGGGAATGGAGTGCATGGGACCACGTAATTCAAGATTATGACAATACCAAACCCAATTTTGGAGTGGTGGCCAACAACCCACATAGGCTAAATCTCAATTACACGGGCGACAATTACCAAGATTGGTTGCATATCAATTCCGTATCGTACAACGCCACGCTAGACCAAATCATTGTTTCAGCGCACAGCACCAGTGAAATATTCATACTAGACCACTCTACCAACGTTATTCAGTCTACGGGCCACAGCGGAGGCACCTATGGTAAAGGAGGCGACCTACTCTATCGTTGGGGCAATCCAGCCGCATACAACCGCGCTAACCCTGCAGACCAGAGATTATTCCGACAGCACCATGCCCATTGGATTCCTACAGGCTTCGACAATGCCGGCAAAATCATGGTCTTTAATAATGGCTGGGGCCGTCAATCAGGCAACTATTCTAGCATAGATATCATAGAGCCACCCACCAGCGCGCCTGGAGTATATTCTCTCCTTTCGAGCCAACCCTATGGACCTGTCTCTGCTGTGGAATACTACAAAAACCCTACCCCGTCTAAATTCTATTCCCAAGTTCTATCAGGCGCATACAGCTTACCCGATGGCGGCTTATTCATTACCGCAGGGACTTCTGGAGATTTTTTCAGGACAGACAAGAATAAAAATATTGTTTGGAACTATATCAATCCTGTTGACCAAAATGGAGCAGGCAAACAAGGTTCTACCCCAGGCAACAACATGGTCTTTCGTGCAGAATTCTATGCCGCAAATTTTCCTGGGTTTAGCGGAAAAAGCCTAAGCGCCACCGCGGAGATAGAAACAAGCCCCATTCAACCTGCATTGTGCGATGTGAGCAATCAAACCGAAGCCATTGGATCCCTAGGAACCGGTTTATACCCCAACCCAGCAGAAGACCTAGTTGTTATTTCTGGAACAATGGCCCAAAAAGCAACGCTATATTCTACCGACGGTAGAAAACTCATGGAATTTGAAAACACTGCTGTGTTAGACCTCAAGACATTGGCACCTGGCTGTTATCATGTGATTGTGGTGCAAGATGCACTTGTGCAACAGCACACCCTTCTCAAGCAATAAGCAAAACCCTCAGGCTGAAACCTAAGCTTTCAGCTTTCTATTGCAATCGATAAGGAATCCCATAATCCCCTTCTGGTGCTCCAAACTGATGCACATAGCACAAGAAGGCAATGGTCATGAGTAATTGGCATACAAGCCCTATTACATACCATTTAGCGCCTGCTTTTAACCAAAGTGCTGCCAATGCTGCATGCGCAAATGGAGCCGCGGCTATTAAATAGTGGCTGCGCACGGGAGAACCACTTAAGGTGAGTAAAACACCAGGTACTGCCACGAATGCCATCACGTAAAAGTGAAGTGGATCACCGAGATCCAGTCGCAACTTAGATATACCACGTTTAAACAGCTGTATCAGCCCTAACACAGTGGAAGCTGCAATTCCCATTGCCAATAGCGCAGGAACGTATACGCAGTACTGAACAAACTCCATTACATGTTTGCCTAGCGAATACTGAACATTGATGCCCGAAGGATCTGTAAGTAGATGTAGAAAATACTCGAACTTAACAATATTATGCAAACCCGTATTGGATGTGTGGGCACCGCTTAAAACCTCTCTCATCCAAGGTATTGCAGGCAACATGCCTATTAAAACGCCAAGACCAATCGCCAAGACACTGCGCACATTGAGCTGTTTCGCAGCCCGCATTGTGAAAAACAGTCCGGCCAAATAGAAGAAACCGCTTATGTGTAGCTGCCCGGCCAACACACCTAAGAATCCAATTCCGACAAGTGAAAGCAGAAAGCGTCTTTGGGTATGCAAGTACCAAATACCTGCCATAAAAATGGGAAGTAAGTCTTGGGCCCATAGCTTACGCGAATACAGCACCATAAGCAAGTTTACAGACAGCAAACCAATACCACATACAAATTCCTCCTTTCGTTGGGGCAAGCGCAAGGCAATAACCAAAAACAACAATAAGGCGATACAATTCACCAAAGCCACACCTAGGGTCATGAGCACAGGATCTGTGCTGAATGCATATAAAATAGCAAATGGAACAATGCTAAATCCCGCATTTGGCAATCCCACGCCACTGGGCATTCCTAAGTCTGGAATTGCACCTTTCTCATAGGCTGATTTAGCTAAAGCGTGCATGAGTTTTTCATCGGCCTTCCACTCCATATCTTGGAGCCAAATCAAGCGCAGAAGAATACCTATCAACAAGAACAATCCCGCCCAAACAGTGAGGTTTCGTTTGGCGTGAAAATCTACAAAACCCATTAATCCGTAAATGTAATTTTTACGGTTCTCGCTTTGTTGTCACCCACGATTTGCAATAGATATGTTCCTGCACTCACATTCAAATCTTTCATTGACACAGTCTCATAATACATACCTGCGCTTGGCTTATCCCAAACTTTATAATACAATGGTTTTTGGCCTAAAATATCATAGAGTTTAATTTCTATTGTACTGCCATCAGACACAAACTTATAGGTGAAGTTCCCTTCGGTTGGGTTTGGATATACATAGAAATTAAAGGGGTTGTTTTGTTCCAAATAATTCGGACTTCCAATAGTGATCTGTCGTGAAAGGGTATCAGAACATCCCTTATCATTGAGTACAATAAGGGTTACAGTGTAGCTGCCATTTGCACCAAATGTATGTGTTGCATTTCTACCCGGGCCAGTTGTGCCATCAGAGAATTTCCAAACAAACTGATACCCAGGCCAGGTTGAATCACTTGCTCTAAAGCGCAAGGTCTCAGGGTTTATCGAGTCTATTTCAAAGTCT
>JBEIRK010000120.1:0-7617 GCA_040376005.1 Flavobacteriales bacterium | reverse complement strand
TTTGACTGGGGAAAGTTGGCAAAGGCGGTTGATTTAGCGCATTATTTTGACCATTGTATCGGAGTGTATAGAGATTACACGAAGCATAAAGAGCCGAAGTTAATTTACAGATGGTTCAGAGGTTGGGCTGCCAGTTATATTGAAGCGGTGCCCTTGCATTGGACACAGCAGATCATACAACGAAAAGGTATTGAAATACGAGTGCAGCTTAACGTCTATGATACCAATGAACTGCAGGCGGTACTAAGCAGATATGGCGAGGATTGTTGGGAGTAGAGTGGATGGGGCAATTATTCCTAAATTAGGTGATACATTTGTCAGGGCGAACACAACCTGAATTATATTTGTAATGGAATAATATAGATAGCAATTACTTATTCCTAACGTTTAATTAAGATTTATAAATTTAATAAGATAAAAGCAAGATGGATTCAAAACTCCCAGAATACCGAAAGCAGGTAATTGACAACTTTATTTCCTTCGCAACTAAAGATGAACACCGTGCCCCATTATTTGCAACTAATGGTCATTGTGTGACAACTGAGATGTTTAATGGTTATAGGATAATTCGACGTTCCACTCAAATAGAAAGCTTACTAGATAAAGTAGTCAAATCAGTTAAAGGAAACGATAAAAGTCAAGGATTTCTATACTTTCTGCACCAAATGGAAGATTCTGGTCGGGTGCATCCTTTGTATTTGGGTATTGCGCGACGGACAGGTAAAAAGAATGAAATTAGTACTTTATTCAATGCGAGTTACCCAAGATGGGGACATTATAAAGATGGTAACTTTCATTTAAGTAGTTTAAATGCAGTTGTTTTTAGAGACGGGTATTCAAAATCAGATTATGATAAATACAAGGGCATGTACTTAGAATGGGCAGAAATGATTTTTGACAGATCAGAATTCCCAATTGGTGCAGATGAAAAGCTGTGTTTGCGCATGCCTATTTATCTTTCAGTAATTGAATGGGATGAAAACAAGGTTAGTTTTGTTGATGTATTGGGAAATACAACAATTAAGTGCGAAGAGAGTATTTTAATAAATTTATTATATGATTATTACCCTGATAAGCTTCTCAACAAAGAAATCTAACAAAGCACATTTAGCATGAAACTTTTATGCAGGCTCCCCCTTTTTTCGGACTATTAATAAATTAGAATATTCTCATCTAATTGGCAATTGAATGCATCTGGGATTGAAATATTCAAGCATTTAATAATATGTTAAAAACCTCATGTTATTTGGTAACCATTTAAAATGAGATTATTTATACATATTCTGATTTTATCCCTGTGCTCGTTGCCAAATTTTCCATTCGTGCAGTTGAACAGGAGTAGGTTGAATAAACGCATAATCACCATTTTCGAAATTCGCAATA
The DNA here is from genome assembly GCA_040376005.1 of Flavobacteriales bacterium. Classification (GTDB taxonomy): domain Bacteria; phylum Bacteroidota; class Bacteroidia; order NS11-12g; family UBA955; genus JAGXTF01. The sequence continues at coordinate 6,234 of JBEIRK010000120.1, read as the reverse complement.
ATTTCGGGACGATTTCCGTTAGCATGATGATAAACTGGACCTGTGTAGTTAAAATTCCTTCCAACATATTTATAGCGTCTTTTCTCATGTATAAATACAGGGAAAATCAAATCCATTCCTTTGTTCCATCTATTATATGTAAACGCAGTAGGATTGCCTGAATTTGGAATTGGAATGTCAGCGTTTTGGAATATGTCTCGTATTTCTTGGTTTGAGTACACTTGATTTGGGTTGAAGTGCAAATTGAAAAATTCTTCTAAAGGGTTCAAATCAACTGCACTATTTAGGAAGTTTAATGGAGCTTAACCATTGAATCCACTCTTGAAGATGTTTTTGCTTCATGATGGTGTGTTTGTTTTTATTGTCATAAATAAATAGTGCATTCTTCCACGAACTAAGTATAACAAGAGAATAATTCGTTTCATCAAACCTGACTGTAGCATCGGTAGTACCTATAAATGTAAGGCATTTATTAAGATTGATAATTAAACTGTCAATGTCACTTTGTTTGTAGAAGATTAGTCCTGCTATATCAGTAATAGTGGTGTACTCTCTGTTTTGGTATAGATTACTAATGTAATATGTAGTGTCATCGTCCTCAATATACATTGCATGTTTGCAGGTAAGAAATCCAATTGTCTCTTCACTAATAACTTTAGTGATTGTTTGAGCACTAAGACTCAAGGTAATGCCAAATATCATAACCAATAGTAACTTTTTCATAGAGCAAACATAAACAAAAGTTATTATCCATAGTTTAGGTGAACAAAAACATATACTTCAGCAGTTATTTTTGTTTGCCGCCAATGCTTCGCTAGCCCTTTGGGCTGTTGTGTGGAACGGTGTTAAAGGCCGCCCGATAATCGGGCTGGGGGGGGCTTAGGGATTGTTCATTCCTCATGATCCCTGCGGGGGAGGCTTCAATAGCTGTTGGACTTGCGAAAAATGATTGTTTATGGATATCAATCACGGAAATTTGATAATTGGTGAAGCAAAGTGAATTTTAATGCATGGGGCAACCTAAACCATTTTATATTTGTCTTTATACTTTGGTCGGAAGTTGACCCCCAATTTTACTGCCATTTTTCAAACGATGCACTCGAAACTAAAGAAATATTATCTGCTGTGGATCCTTTGGATATTTACTGTCGATTGTTTTGCTCAGAAGGAAAACAACAACTGGTATTTCGGAGAATTATGCGGAATTACCTTCAACACCCAGCCTCCGAGTGCACTGGTAGATGGGCAAATGAAGACGCTTGAAGGTTGTGCCACCATGAGTAATTCCCAAGGGCAGCTATTGTTTTATACCAACGGGGTTTCAATTTGGGATCGCACGCATACCGTAATGCCCAACGGAAACGGACTCAAGGGTGATGGATCATCTACCCAATCAGCCGTTATTGTGCCTTTTCCAGACAGTCCGCATTTATACTATGTTTTTACGGCTGCAGCATGGGGCAATCCCGAAGGGCTTCAATATTCGATAGTGAACATGAACTTGAATGGCGGTTTGGGTGATGTTGTGAATTCTAGAAAGAATATTTTTTTAATGGGTACTATCTGCGAAAAATTGGCAGCCATCCAAAAGCCGAATAAATCAGAGTATTGGCTATTGGCATTGAAATATGAAAGTGATTCACTTCTAGCATATAATATATCGGGTTCTGGAATCATCAGCAATCCCGTTGTTTCGCGAACAGGTATGATGCTTTCCCTTCAATTAGGCTTTCCAAACTTTGCCGGAGCCATGAAGATTTCACCGAACGGGAAAAAAGTTGCTATGGCTCAAATGGGCAAGGATTCTGTGTTACTAGGCGATTTCAACATGAATACAGGAGTAGTTAACAATTGGACGCGCATAGTGCAACACTATAAACCTTATGGTTTAGAATTCTCTCCTACATCTCGATATCTCTATGTATCGGCAGATAATCCTGATAAATTTGTGTTTCAGTATGACCTGAATTCAGGGAGCCCAGAGGACATTACTGCCTCAGTTGAGGGTATATACTTTGACAGTTTTGCATTCGAAATAGGCGCACTTCAATTGGGTCCAGATGGGAAAATTTATGTCTGTATCAAGAGTAGAAAATCAATATCTGTAATTCATGCCCCTGATTCCGCGGGAATCGCCTGCCGCGCAGAAACGAATTATATTCCCTTCCCCTACATTGTTGAAAGAATTACAACATATGGTCTGCCCGCCTTCGTGCAGCTGTACCGCCAAAAAAATTGGATTACCAATTCAGATACCACCATTTGCGTTGGTGATTCTGCACAATTGACCTGCAAACAAGATAATGTGAAGCGCGTTCTATGGAGTAATGGGGGCACCGGTTTCAGTGTTTTTGTGAAACAAGCGGGAAAATACTGGGTTACTGTTACGGATAGCCAAAACCTTGTTTTTGTAGATACTATAGAGGTTCACGTTGGGCCTAAATTTAAAGTGTATATTGGTCCTGATACTGCATTCTGTGGTAAATTTTCATACATAATCAATGCTACCAAGGGTTTTGCGAAATATAAGTGGAGCACTGGAGACAGCAATACACAAATCACCGTTGACTCAAAGGGTATGTATACCATAAAGGTATTGGATTCAAATTCTTGCCCGAGTGGTGATACTACAATTGTTGATTCGTGTGATGCGCTTTCTTATCATATTCCAACGGTGTTTACACCCAATAATGATGGCCTTAATGATTACTTCAATGTAACAGGAGCCAACATCGGCACTATCGAGATGACGATTTACAACCGTTGGGGTGAAAAAATCTTTGAGTCTGCCGGAAAGAAAGTTTCGTGGAATGGCCAATACAAGCAAGTGCCTTGCCCCGAATCAATATACATTTACAAATTAAAAATCAAGGGGATTAATCCAACAGAAAGCGCATACGTAGCCGGTAATTTAACGTTGCTCAGGTGAAGGTAACTGCGATTTAAGCTTGATATGTCGTCCATAATGGATGCTTAAACTTTTGAGTATGAGAACAACGCCCGATGATCGGGCTGGGGGTGCTTAAATAAAAATAATTGCTTCGCTAGCCCTAAGGGCTGTTGTGTGAGACGGTGTTACAGGCCGCCCGATGATCGGGCTGGGGGTGCTTAAATAAAAATAATTGCTTCGCTAGCCCTAAGGGCTGTTGTGTGAGACGGTGTTACAGGTCGCCCGATGATCGGGCTGGGGGTGCTTAGGGATTATTCGTTCCTCATGATCCCTGAGGGGGGAGGCTACAATCACACTCACATCTGCTAAAGCAGATGTTTTTGTTTCCATAGCATACTTCGCTAGCCCCGAAGGGGCTGACTCAGATGCTATGGAAACAAAAAATCCCGCCATTGGCGGGATTTGAGTGTGATTGGCGGAGAGAGAGGGATTCGAACCCCCGGAGGTGTAACCCTCAACGGTTTTCAAGACCGCCGCATTCGACCGCTCTGCCATCTCTCCTGATGTTTTCCCAGCAAGTCCCCTCACGCGTTTCTAAAACTTTGATGCTCTAGTAACTTTTGGATGCCCTGCCAAAAATCGCGGCCGATTTTTTTGGGACTGCAAAAATAGGAATATGTGGTGAATTCGAAAACTCTTTTTTAAATTAAATAATAGTGCTCTGTATAAAAAGTATGCCCAAGGGGTAGGAAAGGCCTAAAAACGACAACAAAACCAACACCAGTGCCCAAGTAGGTAACTTGTCTGCTACCGTATGCCCAGCGCCCAATACCGCCGCATTCCTGTAAAGCGATACCTGTAACGAAATACTATAGGGCAGAAACCAGAATATAAGCAAAAAAAGTGAGAAAAACAAATGAAAAGGCCTGCTATACTTGCGATACGCGGTCCAAATTAATACGCTGATGTATATAATCATGACCATGTTTTGGATTTCCGACCAATGCAATAAGGTGAATGGCCGCTTCATCAAGAGCTCCCAATGCCCGGCAAACATCTTAAAAGGACTCTGTATGCCATGCCCATATTTGCCCTGTATTTTGAACAAAGCATCCCAATGCCCTGTTGCCCAATAATCGTAGCTGAAGAGTCCAATAAGCGCCAATCCAGACAATCCGCAGGTGTAAATAAGATAGCGCATGAGTTTGGGGTGCTTTTGACGCCACAATACCAATCCAAAAAGCGCCAATACCAAGAGTAGGAAAAATCCAGTGCTGTAAGCCAATACTGCAAAAAAACCAGTAATGCCCGCCGCTACATACTTTTCTTGTTTTAAAAACAATATTAATAAGGAGATGCAGAATGCCACCAAGCTGATAGGAAATACCGCGTGGAAATAGATACTCCCAGGGCAAAATGCCGCAATTCCGATGAGAATCCAATTTCTAGGATTTAGGTCTTTAATCTCTAATAGGCGCGCCACAACTATCAAATAGCCCAAGAAAAACAGTTTGCTCAGCGCAATGCCCGACACCGCCAAAGACCAACCACTGATTTTGGAAACCAAGAACATGAGAAAAGGATACAAGACCGCCCAACCTGAATTTCCGCACCAATCCTTGGCGCCTTCTGGGTAGCCCTGCTCAGGACCGCAATAAAACAAGGTATGTCCTTGCTCCGCAATTTGTATGTACAATGCGGAATCCCAGCGAACCCAACAATCGGGATGAAAGCCCCCCGACCAACAATTGCCCGCACCTGCAATCCACCAAGCAAACAGGCTGGCCAGCAGAAATACCGTTAACGGAATTAAGATTGTGGCGTATTTGCGTAGCAGGCTCATTCGAATGCTGTCATTTCTTGGCCAAGAAACTGAAACAGTGAAGACACGTAGTTTCCTGAGAAATCAAATGACAAACCCGCTGCGGCATATACATCAGGAATGCTGCGTGTGTAGCCCAAGGTAAGCGCTTGTTTGTAGCCGTCTAGCCCAGTTTGTCTGTTTTCACTGTAGCGTTTCCACATGCCGATTGCACCCAATTGCGCGAAGCCATATTCAATGTAATAGAATGGGATTTCAAAAATGTGAAGCTGTTTGTGCCAGCTATAAGCCAAGGCGGATTCAAAGCCTGTATAATCAACCATACCAGTGCCAAAGCGTTTGCTCATAGCGAGCCAAGTGTTGCGTCTCTCTTCTTGGCTGTGGTTTGGGTTTTCATAGATCCAATGCTGAAACGCATCTACCTGGGCAATCCAAGGTAGGGTTCCAATAACACCTTCAAGTTGTTCCAATTTGGCGCGTTTGAGTTCTTGTTTGTCTGCGAAATAGGCATCCCAACCATCCATAGAGAGCAATTCCATGCTCATGCTGGCCAATTCGGCTACTTCGCTAGGTGTGTTTTTAAAGGCATTCAGTTCCAAGGGTGCCATTAAAAAGCTATGCACGGCATGACCGGCTTCGTGCACCAAGGTCTCTACATCACGCAAATTGCCGCTGGCATTCATGAATATAAAAGGCACATTGCTTTCTGCCAAGGGATAATTGTAGCCCCCGGGTGCTTTGCCTTTTCTGCTTTCAAGGTCTAAAAGGTTATGTTGGTGCATATAACTCAAGCACTCAGAAAACCAAGGGTCTACCTTTTGCAAGCAATGCAAGGAACGTTGCAATAAATCACTGCCGTCTTGGAAGGGTTTTAGGGGCTCTCTGCCCTCAGGATCTACAGCCATGTCCCATGGTTTAAGTTGGTCTAGCTGCAGCTGTTGTTTTCTTTTTTGCGCCAAGGCCACCTGCAAAGGCACCACATGCTCTTCTATGGCTTGGTGGAAATCTAAGCAGTCTTGCACCGTGTAATCATACCTCCCCATGGCTTTGAACATGTAATCGCGGTAATTGTCAAAGCCTGCGTTTATGGCCATTTGATGGCGCAGCTTTACCATGGTGTCGAAAAGGGATTCCAGTTTCTCGCTGTCTTGGTTTCTGCGTTCCGTCATGAGTTTCCAAACGGCTTCGCGTTCTGCGCGGTCTGTGCGCTGAAGGAAATTTCCAGCTTGCTGCATAGTATATTCTTTATCTTGATACACAATGCTCATTGCGCCTTGTATGGAGCTATATTCTTGCGCCAGGGTCTGCACTTCAGCTTGAAGTGGGATGTTGGATTCACGGAAGAGTTCTACGGCGCCTTTTAGCGACCTGAAATAAATGTGATAGGCTGGGTCTGATTCTAGCGCAGCTATGTATGTACTACTTACGATTTTTTGATTCAACTTGTCTTCATACGGTGCGATATGCGGTTGTATTTCTTGCACGAAGGTGAGGTAATCGGTTTCGTGTTCTTTGTTTTGGG
>JBEIRK010000148.1:0-5354 GCA_040376005.1 Flavobacteriales bacterium | reverse complement strand
TTTGCACGGATGGCATTCTCTGCGGATAAAAACATACTGCTTGTGGCAATATCACCAAGAGCCAAGCGGCTTTTCTTACCCAGTTCAAAACTGTATTTGGGCGTGATGTAGGCAAAAAGTGGAAGTCCATAACCAACACCCATGCTAAAGTTGTCGGTAACCCCTACTTGGATGTCGTGTGTGATAAAATCAAAGGTTTGGTAGTATACCATGCCGCGTGGAACAGGATAGGCGCTGGGACTAAATGCATAGCGTGTTGCATGCAAGTTGAGGTGCTTCATGTTGTTTTCTACACTGTCCGTTTCTTCTTGTGCGAACAGGGGAAATGACACTGCCAAGCTTAGGAGGAGGATGAGCTTTTTCATGGGTTTGTTTTGCTTAGGTTCTTTAGAAATTGAAATACAAAGTTGCTTATTTAATGCAAGTTAATCTTATTGGTTTCTAAACCACCCCATTCAGAAGTTGCGATTTGTCGCAAAAATCAAGTATCCCAGAACAATCTTGGGCGGATTTACTGAAAAATTGCAAATTGGATTTGTAAAGTTGCAAAAAATGCAAAAAAATTCAATGGGCTTTCGGGAACGCTAAAATTTTTGGCACTCTACTGTGAAAATTATCTGCCATTTTATCGAATACCCACTATGAGTTTAAGTTTTTTTAGTTTCTTGCTGCCCCAAAACCATTAAGAATGCAAGTAGAAATCGTAAAAGTACAAGCCCTAGTTGCTGCAGATGTTTCAAAAGCTTGGAATTGCTATGTCGCCCCAGAACATATTGTTCATTGGAATTTTGCCAGTGATGATTGGCAATGCCCTTGGGCTGAAAATGATATGCGCATTGGCGGAATGTATAAAGCCAGAATGGAAGCAAAAGATGGGAGTTTTGGCTTCGAGTTTGAAGCAGTTTATACAGATATTGTCGAGCATACTTCTTTCTCTTATACCATGCCAGATGGCCGCAGGGTTTGGGTGGATCTTACACCACAGGAATCCGGCACCCTGGTAGAAGTCGCCTTTGATGCTGAAACGCAGAATCCAGTAGACCTTCAGCGTCAAGGCTGGCAAGCCATCCTCAGTAATTATAAAAAGTATACAGAGTCATTATGAGTGTTTAGCTTTATTCAACTATCAACCCAAACTTAACCTCGTGAAGTAGAAATACTTCTGGCGGTGATTACACAATAAATTACCCAATGCAACTACCCGATTCCATAAGCTTTATTAGCCACGAACCCATTTCCCCAGGAGAGGAGATCCGAGGATCTGAGCTCCGCGCGGGTATTTATGAATTACTCCGCACCCAATATCCTGAATTTGGACTGGAGTCGATGATTTCGCTTTCAGAATTGAATCAATACCGACGGCTGTATTTGACCTCACTGATTACCCAAGAAAAAGGGGAATTGGCAGCATTGGACCAAGAAGTTATGAATGCCTTTAGAAACAATTCTGTCTTATCAGAGGGTATCCAAGAAGATCTTGTAACGGACTTGACATTGGGTCAGAAATTGGCGGATAAGGTTGCTGCTTTTGGTGGGAGTTGGGCTTTTATTCTTACCTTCTTTTCGTTTATTCTGTGCTGGATTGTAATTAATATTTGGGTCTTAAATCAGAAAGCATACGATCCCTATCCCTTTATCCTGTTGAACCTTATTCTTTCATGCATCGCTGCGATTCAAGCACCAATAATCATGATGAGCCAGAATCGTCAGGAACAAAAAGATAGACAGCGCGGTGAGCATGATTATAAAATCAACTTAAAAGCAGAATTGGAAATTAAATTGTTGAGTGAGAAAATCGATCATTTGCTTGTGAATCAAAACAAAAAATTGCTTGAAATACAAGAATTGCAAACCGATTATTTAGAAGATTTATTAAAAAAAATAAAAGGTCCGAATCATTAAATGCAATCAATCTCATGAATTGGAGTCGAAATATATTTTTATTTGATGCCATGGGTGCTGCAACCACTGGCGCGGTTCACTTGCTTCTGCTTGCGCCAAATTATATTTATGTAGGAGTAGCCCATGCCGTATTAATGACCTTGGGCTTTGTCGCTATGGGATTTTGTATGTTCTCCTGGTATTCTTGGCTCACATGGCCTCGAGGTCTGCGTGCAAAGTTGCTCATCATCGCTATGGCCAATGCGCTATTTTGTATCAGTACCTTGGGGATTATGAGTATCTATTCAGCTGCGATACCCAAATTGGTTATAATATATTGGGTGCTTGAAGCCGCCATTATTGTAGCAATTGTAATTGCCGAACTCAGCATCCGCAAACGGGTGGGTATTTCAGCATCCGGATAATGGATTGCGAATTACAGCAGATTGAGCTGATCTTTATTTAGTCTTTCTTCCTCAAACTGTTCCATCACTGTGGGCTTTACAGCCTCAGGGGGTGCGCTGGTTCTGTCGCCTTTCAGGCTTACTTTCTTAACCGTTTCTTGACTCAATCTATTGCCAACGGTTTTCCACCCTTTAACTTCCATGAAAGCATTGAATTCAATGTCGAATTCCTGTTTCTCTTTTTTCTTATTTTCAATAACCACATGGGCACCACTTTCAGGATGGGTGCTAGCTACCAATAAGGCAGACCCCTTCTCTTCTGAAATAAATGGGAACTTTTTGCCCAAGGTGCTGGTTTCTATTTTGAAACGTTTTACAAATTGTTGCTTGCTCTTTCCGTCTAGGTAAATACAGTTAATAATCAGTTCTGGATAGAATTTTTGAATCAAATACATTTCAGAGGGCTCATAGCGGTTGATGAGCTCATAGTTGGTGAGTTCATAACTTCCGTCATTGTACAAGGCCAATATGCGGTCATCGCCATCAAATTCGCCCATAAACTTACCGCGGCTTTCGCCATTTAAGCGGCCTGTCATCTCGTCCCACCATATTTTCACACCGCCCAAGGTGGATACCCCTTTTTCGCGCAGCTCTACGCGACGCACAGGGTAGCGTGTAAGCAGATTTCCTTGAGCCGTTTTGCCTTTTATAGCCAACTGACTAAAGTCGTAGTCAAACTGTTTCACACGCGCATTGGCCATGTTGCTTAAGTGTATGGTAACCTTTTCAGCTTCCCCATTGGGGTTGGCTGTGAAGTACATGATTTCGCTGCCTTTGCTGCCCGTGGTCATGTCGTATTCCTTGTCGCGAATGAGGCCAGTAGCGTTGAAGCGTTTCACCATGGCTTTCTTGGCAGACCCATCCCAGTATATGACGTTGTAGGTTGTACGTTCATCATTCTTTCGCCACACATCGATATGCACCAAGTCTTTGCCGTAAAAGGTTTTATCGGAGACTTTGCTTATCATGTATTTTCCATTGGCCTGGAAGGCAATAATGTCGTCAATATCGCTGCAGTCGGCGATAAAGGTTTCTTTTTTCAGCGAAGTGCCAATGAAACCTTCCTTGAAATTGGCATACAATTTTACGTTTGCCGCAGCCACTGCATTGGCTTCAATGGTATCAAATAAGCGAATTTCAGTTTTGCGTTCGCGTCCTTTACCGTATTTTTTTATGAGGTTCTTGTAATAATCGATGGCGTATTCAACCAAGTGCGCCAAATGGTTTTTAACCTCTTCGATTTCCTGTTCAAGGCCGCGCATGTATTCATCAGCCTTAAAACTATCGAATTTAGAAATTCTTTTAATGCGAATTTCTGTGAGTTTAACAATATCCTCTTCGGTAACCTCGCGAATGAGTTTTTTCTTAAAGGGTTCTAAGCCTTTGTCAATGGCAATCAATACTTCTTCCCAAGATTCACACTCTTCAATATCCCGGTAAATGCGGTTCTCAATGAATATTTTTTCGAGTGAAGAGAAATGCCATTTTTCTTCGAGCTCATGCAAGCGAATGCTCAATTCTGTTTTGAGCAAATGCAAGGTGTTTTGTGTGTTTTGTCTTAATATTTCATTTACCGACAAAAACATAGGTTTGTCATCGGCAATGAGGCAAGACAGGGGTGAAATACTAATCTCACAGTCGGTGAATGCATATAGCGCATTGATAGACATATCCGTACTCACCCCGGGGGCGAGCTGAATCTCTATGTCAACATTTGCAGCGGTATTGTCAATAACCTTTTTAATCTTGATTTTGCCATTATCGTTGGCTTTGATAATGCTTTCAATCAAGGAGCCTGTGGTGGTTCCATAGGGAATCTCGCGAATGCTCAGTGTGCTTTTATCGCGTTCTTCAATTTTGGCTCTTACACGGACACGCGATCCTTTTTTCCCTTCGTTGTATTGGCTGAAATCTGCCATACCCCCAGTAGGGAAATCGGGCATAATGTCTGTCTTTTTGCCCTTTAAAACATCAATACTTGCCTCGCACAATTCGATGAAATTGTGGGGCATAATTTTCGTACTCAGTCCTACCGCAATGCCTTCAACACCTTGTGCAAGTAGTAAAGGGAATTTGACAGGAAGTGTCACGGGTTCGCGTTTTCTGCCGTCGTATGACAGCTGCCATTCGGTGGTTTTTTCATTAAAAACGACTTCTTTGGCAAAGGCAGATAGACGTGCTTCAATGTAACGCGGTGCCGCAGCAGAGTCGCCTGTGCGCACATCGCCCCAGTTACCTTGGGTGTCAATCAACAGCTCTTTCTGGCCCAAGTTCACCAATGCGTCGCCAATCGCGGCATCACCGTGCGGGTGATAGGCCATGGTGGCTCCGATAATATTGGCGACCTTGTTAAATCGACCGTCGTCCATTTCATACATGGCATGCATGATGCGGCGCTGAACTGGCTTGAGGCCATCTTCCATTGCGGGTACCGCACGTTCCAAAATCACATAAGATGCATAGTCCAAAAACCATTCACGGTAAAGCCCGCTTACAGGCTTCACATGGCCAAAATGAGAATCATCACCAGTGGTGTTTTCTCCGTTTTCAGGCAATTCAATATGTTCTTCCGGGTCGTCAGACATGGACTGAACGGCAAAAAAAAGGAAAGCATTTCAAAGGTTCAAGGCAACTTGTTCACATCTACCAATAATAAAGATAGGCAGTTACTTAATGCCTGGCCGATTTGCATGTGAGGTAATGCTTGGCCAGTGTGTCAAGGCTCCATATGACCACGATTCCATTTTTTTAACTTTTCATCGTGTGCGACAAGCTTGTGCGCAAAATATCTCCTATTAAATGCTGACTTTTTCAGAAAATCCTTGTAAAGTTGAAGTCTTGAAAAAGCATATTCTTTCCCTATTGCTGTTGGCCATCCTTGTTAAAATACTCTATGCAGTAGCGGGATACTATTGGTTGCCTAGTCAAGATAAGGGCTTGAATCAGGTGCTGCAGTTGCAGCAGCGCAACGACAGTGAATGGTATAAGCAAATAGCCTTACACGGCTAT
>JBEIRK010000043.1:0-18223 GCA_040376005.1 Flavobacteriales bacterium | reverse complement strand
TTTGCTTAAGGCACTGAGTCCATAACCCAGTTGTATGAATGGCAAACGCCGTCCCATGCGGTCACTCAAATAGCCAAAATACCCTTTGCTAAATCCTGCGACCAACTCTGCAATTCCCTCCAACACACCAATAAAAACAGCAGTGTATCCCAAACTGCTGAGATACATGGGCATAATAGGGTACAACATTTCACTGGCGAAATCTGTAAACAAACTCACCAAGGAGAGTAGCAGTATGTTTCGGGTTATGGGTTTCAGAACAGGTTGTTTTGGGGTTGAAAGAAAAAAGGTGCTATAGGAGCCCTATCACTCCAAAAGTATAACGTTTTTCATAAATACCATGAAATGTGTTAACCTTAATTGAGGGTTCATTTCATGCTTTTGGCAGGTACATGGCAGAAAACTCAAAATCTTCCTTACTTCTGCGTACCTTTGCAGCATCCCGCTGCGAAGCGGCATAATCCGTATCCGTATTCTTATGACATCAAAAAAACCCAACAGCGGTGGAAAGAAATTTCAAGACCGTCTTCCCAATGAACCGGAAGTAAATGTGGCCAAAAAGAAAAAAGCTGCACCCCGTTACGACAAAAAACCTTCAGATTTTAATAGAAATACCCGTGGAACATCCAATTCACGCGATGACCGCAGAGGTTTTTCTGAGGATAGACCCAAGGGTAGAAATCCCTATTCCGACACCGGAAAACCACGTCAAGGGAGCAAAAGGGCGTATACAGGCAACGAAGAGAAAAAGCCTTTTACCCCGTATAACGATGATCGTGGAACATCCAATAAACGCAACTTTTCTTCAGGAGATAAACCCTACGCTAAGAAAAGGTTTTCAAACCCTGAAGATGCTCCACGTGGCAGAAAGCCTAGGGGTGAAGATAGGCCCTACGCGAAGAAAAGATTTTCGAATCCAGAAGATGCCCCACGCGGCAGAAAACCTATGGGTGAGGACAGACCTTACGCCAAGAAAAGGTTTTCAAACCCAGAAGATGCCCCACGTGGCAGAAAGCCCATGGGCGAGGACAGGCCGTTTAAAAGCGGAAGACCTACAAAACCCTTTTCTAAACCTTACGGTAAAAAAACAGGCTTTGGCCCATCGGACACTCGGAAATCAAACGATGCGCCCGTTTCCAAAAAATATTTTAAAGAAAGCAACAGAGGTCCTCAGGAGCCAGCTAACTACAAGGGTAGGGGCAAGAGCTTCAGAAAAGCTACAGAAAACTTGGCAACAGGAAAACTGCTTCAAGAGCAGGATGAGGTTCGCTTGAACCGTTATATCGCCAACAGCGGTCTGTGCAGCAGAAGAGAGGCCGATGTAATGATAGACCAAGGATTGGTGAAGTTGAATGGCGAAGTGGTAACCCAACTCGGCATAAAAATTAAACCGGGCGATGATGTGCGTGTAGACGGAAAGCGTATCAACCCAGAAAAACCCGTGTACATTCTATTGAATAAGCCTAAAGGCTACATCACCAGTACCAGCGATCCAGATGAACGCGCCACCGTGATGGATTTGATAGACCTTCCAGGCAAGGAACGCATTTACCCTGTGGGCCGCTTGGATAGAAATACAACCGGTGTGCTGCTGCTTACCAACGATGGTGAATTGGCGCAAAAACTCATGCACCCCAGTTTTGAAATCCGTAAGATTTACAAAGCCCGATTGGATAAAAAACCCTCGAAAGAACACATGTTGGATTGGGTTAGCGGGGTATCACTCGAAGATGGACCAATGGCATTTGAGCAAATAGGTTTTGTAGATGAAGAGGACCAAAGTGTTGTTGGACTAGAAGTTCACAGCGGTCGTAACCGCATTGTGCGTCGTATGTTTGAGCACTTCGGCTACGAAGTTATCTCTCTAGACAGGGTGATGTTGGGCGATTTCGACCACCTGAAATTGGGCCGCGGCAAATGGCGCTTCCTCAATGAAAAAGAAATCCTCTACGTGGAACGCTTAAAGCGCGCCAAAGGGAAGTCTAGATAAGTTTTGATTTTATCAGTGACAATCCGCATGGATTGCAATTGGTTTTTTACTGATTTTCAATATGTTAGAACAGAAGTGAATAACCGGCATAAACCGGTAAGTGCTTTATCCATTTATTCTCAAATCCATATACCCACAATGGTAAGGTGAACGATAGAACATTAGATCCAGCTCTCACTTTCAATTGCGCTGATGTGTAATAAAAATTATTTTTAGAAAAATTGAACGCGCTTTTGACGAACTGATTATTGCCACCACATACTGCATTTCTAATGCAGTATTTCACTGCTATAGTGCCTAAGTCACCCGTTAATCTACCACATAAATTCACTCCTATATCATAGTTCATCATGCTTGTTTCAAATGTCTGTGTGTTGTTTATTATCGTGCTGATTCTTGGGTGTAAACTCATTCCTATAAAATCCCTTTTATGCTCTTTTCTTGTAGGTATGCACACAAAAGGCCATTCAAAGTCTACACCTAGATTGCCTGCGCCATTAACCAAGCTGTGCAAGGCTAATAGTGTGTCTTTTTTTGCTGAAAGCACGCCCGTTACAAGCGAAAATCGACAATTCCCAACATAATCAGTAACTAAAGAATTGTTTAAGGCAAAGGTTTGCATGTTGGCAGGAGCACTGCAATTCAAGGTGCGCGCCTTTAAAGAGTCTTGAACGAAATCAAAGAAAACGTATTTTCGAGGTTGACTATAACAGTGTAAACAGCTGACACATAATAATAATAAAATGGATTTCAGGTTAGATTTTGATTAATTGTGAAGAAATAGGTTTCCTGTATAATGGACAAGCCTTCCATCTTCACGGAGAATTTCATAATAGTAATTGCCGTCTTTTAGAGTACTTAAGTCATAATGCGTATGTTTTTCAATAGAAAAAGAACTTAATTTACTACCTGTCTGATTATAAATGGCTATTTTCATCCTATCATATAGTAAGTCGCCTGTATATAGTATTTTATTATTATTGTACACTTGAATTGTTGAGGAATCAAACGAATTTAAATTGTTTTGGGTTTGAGATAGAGAAATGTCATCAATATACAACCAGTTATTAGCGGAATAAAACCCCGTGAAGAAACTTATTAATATGGTATCGGGCATTTCGTTAGATTTCCGATAAATATTTTGATCTATATACTGCCAATGTGTACAGGTATCTAAAACAATCTGTGCATATCCAATTCGGTTATTGGTATCTGAAATTTTACCTTTATATAAGGAAATGAAGGCAAGGCTTGTATCTTTATTAATACTTGGAAATTTATATGCAAAGCTAATCTTTGTATAATTTTCATCTGGAACACCAAACTGAATGAGTTGCCCTGGAAACAACATGTCGTTAATTGATTTTATATAAACACTTCGTATTTTAGCAGCATAGTCACCTTCAACACAATCAAGGGACTTCCTGCAGCTTATGCTGTCTTCAGCAGCAAGTATTGGATTTAGAGTTACCCAGTTGATCGGTGATTCCGAATTAATAAAATACGACCAGTTATTTAGATTTAAATTGTTCTGTGCTCCTATTCTGCTGATTGTAATACAAAACACAGAAGCATATATGGTAATATTTTTTATCATATTTATTTCTATTGGTTTAATTATAAAAAAGGTAAATACCTAAACCAAGTGCTAACCATCGAATTAGAATAAAAATAGCAGTTTGAATTTTTGGTTCTTCATTGTATTTAGAATGGATTTCGACAATTATATTATATGTGATAAGCACATATATAATATATAAAGGATTCAAATGCAATTGTGCTATCAAAATTGCCGAAATCACACATACAGAATATATTAATTTCATTGTTTTCGTTTTAATTTTTATTATAGTTTAATTCAAATATAGAGTTATGCAATTAAAGCATAACTCTATATTTAATTCTTGATTATTTCCAGCTACAATCATTGACTAGAAGTGCAGTTGTTAGGAAATATATGTGCTTCATCCCACCATGCATCTGTTGCTAATGTTCCATTGCCACAACCCGGATATTGGCTCCTAGCAGTATTTATATCCACAAGTGCATCATAATGACAAAGGCTACTTGATATACCGTAACATGCTTGATAAAGGAAAAAGCTGCCAACACCTATTCCACATGTAATAGCTGCATTTCTTAAGCATCTTTTCCATTCAGTTCCTATGTTCCTTATGGCTGAATTATAAGCTGCACAATCTGAGGTTGCTCCACCATTTACAATTCCAAGATCTTCAATTACTGTTTCAACAAAAAGATTTACATTCGTTTCATCTGCCATTAAATTGATGAAATCATTAGTGGTAAACACGGTTATATTGTTTTCAACAGCGTTCTGATAATTGTCTAACTCCGAATTATTGCAAATCAAGGTCCATTTATCAGAATTTGATTCAGTGCCGTTTAATATCTGCTTTAACTGACATACACCGGATTCTGATAAGCTACCCATAGCTAATAGCACACTGCTAGCAGAGTGGGCACATTCGATTACTTGAGTGTTTGCAAAAGAATTAGAACACAATGCCAGAGTTCCATAAAGCAATAAAAATATTTTCTTCATTTTTTAAATAATAATTTTCTTCCTACTCGTTATCGTATTTCGGCTACACGCCACTCAGATCGCCCTGAGAGGAACGGCATTCCACTCGGTGGAACAAGGGTGAAAAAGCCTGGCCAGACTTGTAGTTTTCTCAATACAATGATGACAATGAAATGTTCTCCGCACAGAGGGTTTGATACAATGCAAGCGCGGTGTGTTAGTGAACGGCGCCTGCAAGGGTTCGCATTTGCATGCGAATTGACGTGCAGAGGAACACTAACACTTGTCCTTTTTGTATTTTATCCCGGAAATCCTGTATATTCAGGACACGCAAAAATCATAAACACACAATATAACCGGGTAGAAAAGTTGCTTTTTAATCGAAGTCTTGCGTTTCATTCAATTTAAAAGCAATACGAATGTAGAAAACAAAATGTGAAAAAAACAAGCCCCCCCCCTGTGTAAGTTATCCACATTTTCAAGTTTTGGTCAATTGCGAATTGGGTTATTTTGACTGCGTCGCAGGCGAAGTTATACATGATAATCAGGATTGAGTTCGCAGTAACAGTCTAGGTAATGCATATTAACGTTATACTCTATTGAAAGTTTCACGGATCGAATGAATACAAAAAGGGATAACCATAAAAAAACGCCCGAAGACGCAATCTTCGGGCGTTTTTTAGTTTAGCTCCTCTCAGCTTAGTAGCCGAAAATTTGTTCTAGGGTTAAGCTGCTTACCTTGCCGTATTTCTCCAATTCCTTGGTGCTTACGCGTTCTTGGCTCGCAACAATGCCATAGGCAAAATTTGCACCCGCAATGCGGGATTTGTGGAACTTGGCGATGTCGTCCATATCCATGCTGGGCAATGCCACGTAAATTTCCTTATTCGGGTCGCTGCTGATATTTAAATCGCGATAGGCCAGCAGGTAATAGGTGAGGTTCGACTCGTCTATTCTCTCAGTTTCTATGCGGTTTTTAATGCTCTCTTTGCTCAAGGCAAATACGTTCTCGTCTTTTGGAAGCTTCTTCAACAACTCATTCATGCCTTCTACCGCATCGTGAAACTTGTCTGCCTGCGTGCCAATAAATGCCACCACAGTATTGTGCTCGCCAGCGCGGCTTGGGGTGTTGTAGTAAGCATAGGTGCTGTAAGCCAGCGCCTTGCTCTCACGTATGTTTTGAAACACCACACTGCTCATATCACCGCCAAAATATTGGTTAAATGCAGCAATTACAGGCTCTTCTTCTGCCTTGTAAACATCACTTTTGCTCATCCACCAAATGCTGGCCTGTACCATGTCGTAGTTGACAAAGTACACCGTTTTTTCCTTGTGTTCAATAGGGGTAAATACAGCAGGGGCATCCACAGTTGAGGCTTTACTTGCCTTGTGCATGCTGCTTATGCTTTGCTGCAGTTCTTCTTGCTTGCGCATGCCGTAATACATTACCGCATGTTTTTTAGATGCCATTTTGCGCAACAAACCGCTTACTTCTGAAGCCTTTAAGCTGCGCAATTCCGCAGTTGACAATACCCAAGTAGAAGGGTTGTTCGCCCCGTAAAGTGCGTATTGGGCTACACGGCTCGCGATGACTCTGTTGTTTAACTTGGCATCCGAACGGGCTTTTTCCTCATTGGAAATCAGCTCAGCCATCGCATTGTCATCGTCGGTAATGCCCGCCAGTAGCGATTCTAAAATGGTAACCGCTGCATCAAAATTTTCTTCGGGTCCAGTGAGTACAATGCTGCTGCTGCGTTCCGAGCTTTGCGCATAGAACTTGCAACCCAAACTGTACATCTTCTTTCCAATCTCTTCCGCACTCATTTCCGCAGTGCCCGCCAATGACAAATATTTCATCGCCAAGGGAAGTTTCTTGTTGTGGAAACGTCCATACTCGTAGCGGTACTCTAGGGTGAATAGACGGTTTTGGGTGTTTCTTACATAGTACAAGTCAATGTCGCCAAGACTGCCTTTTTTAACCAAATCAAAATCGGCATACACTGGGGTAATAGGCTCAGTTTCTTCTGCCAACCACTGGGTTACAAAAGTGCTTTGCTTGTCGCGGTTCAAGGCTACGGGATTGATTTCAGGCTTGGTGATTTTTGAAATGCTGCTATCCGCGCCTTCTCTCTTGAAAATTTCTACACGGTCTTTGTTCAAATACTCCGCTGCAATTTCCATGATTTCCTCTTTGCGCATGCGCTGCATTTCCCACAGTTCGTTGTACGCCTGCTGATAGGTCATGCCGTTGATAAAGGCATCCATGTAAAAATAACAGCGGGTGGCATTGTCCTTGAAGTTGTTGATGCGGCTGATTTCTTCATTCAGAATAATGGCCTTCAATAACTCGTCGTCAAACTTGCCTTCAATAATGAGGTTCATTTGCTCTGTAAGTAGGTCTCGCACTTCTTCTAAACTTTGTCCCGACTTGGGTTTGCCGCTTAATATGAAAATGGAGTAGTCAGGCATAATCTCCACAGTAGAGTATGCGGACAGTACTTTTTGCTTTTTTACCAAGTTTAGGTCTATTAAACCAGCGCTGCTGTTGTTCAACAACAGGTCTACCAGTTTTGCAGCACGCGCATCACGGCCGTTATTCCAGCCCGCACCGGGCAATCGGTAGCCTATGGTTACCCACGCGGCATCAGGACCGGTAATATCAAAACTTCTGGGATTTACATGGGGCATTTCTTGCTCAAAGCTGTATTGTGGAACCTCAGCAGGTTTCATGTAATTGAAATGCTCCGCAATGGCATCAGCCGCCACATCTGGGTCAAAATCACCGCTTAATACTACCGCCATGTTGTTCGGCACATAGTATTTCTTGTAGTAATCGCGAATGGCCAACAAAGAAGGGTTTTTCAAATGTTCCACGGTGCCAATGGTGGTTTGCTTGCCGTAGTTGTGGTTTTGAAATAACTCAGCATAGAGTTTTTCCCAAACCTTAGAGTTGTCATCATCCAGACTAATATTTTTCTCCTCATACACTGCCTCTAACTCGGTGTGGAACAGGCGCAAAATAGGATTGCGGTAGCGTTCAGCTTCCAGTTCTATCCATTTGTGAAACATATTGCTAGGCACATCATTTACATACACCGTCATTTCATTGCTGGTAAATGCATTGGTGCCGGAAGCGCCCATAGCCTGGCACATTTTGTCGTACTCGTTGGCAATAGCAAAGGTGGCCGCAATCTGGCTTACACTGTCAATTCTTCTGTAGATGTTTATTCTTTCATTCTCATCTGTGCTGTGATTATACAGCTCATAAAGTGCGTCTATCTGATCGAGATATACTTTTTCTTTGGCCCAGTCGAGACTGCCATATTGGTCGGTGCCCTTGAACAACATGTGTTCTAAGTAATGCGCCAAGCCAGTGTGGTCTGC
Source organism: Flavobacteriales bacterium (assembly GCA_040376005.1). GTDB lineage: Bacteria > Bacteroidota > Bacteroidia > NS11-12g > UBA955 > JAGXTF01. The sequence continues at coordinate 10,307 of JBEIRK010000043.1, read as the reverse complement.
AGGGTCGTTTTTACTTCCCGTTTTTACCACAACCATGGTGCTAATCCTAGGCTGCTGTTTGTTGAGTGAGGTAATCACCTTCATGCCATTGAGTAGGGTGTACTCGCGGGTTTTCAAAGGGTCGTTGTCATAAATCCGAACGGTCCATTTCTCCGTTTTTTCGTCGTGGTAACTGGCAATTCTGGACTGCGCATTGCCCTGCACAGCGAAGAACAATGCAAGGGCGCCGATGATAATTCTGTGTAACATAGAGTTGTGCTGCGAAAGTAACAGCTTGGTGTCAAAAAATATGCCCAATATGCGCTTAACCCTGTCATTTATCGGTCGAAACTGCGCCACAAGCCCCATTTTTATGCGTAATTTGTGATTTCTTTTATGCATACGGTCATCATAAGCACGGGCAGCAACCAGGGAGAAAGGGAGCAACACCTTCAGTCCGCCATTGCGGCACTTGAGGCACACGGCTTTGCATTGCTTAAGGCTTCTGCGGTGTATGAAACTGCGGCCTGGGGCATGGAAGCCCAACCGGCATTTCTCAACCAAGTGCTTTGCGTGGAAACGGTGCACAAACCCAGCCAATGTATGGAACTTATGCTGGCCATAGAACGCGCCATGGGCCGCCAACGACAGCAGAAGTGGGGCCCCAGAATCATAGATTTGGATATCCTATTCTATGACCATGATGTCATTAACGAGTCGGATTTAATGGTTCCGCATCCCTATTTGCACAAACGCAGATTTATACTTCAACCGTTGCATGAAATAATGCCTGATTATATACATCCAGTATTGAAGTTAAGTGTTTCTGAAATGCTGGAAAATTGCGAAGATATTTTACCTGTAACCCTATACCAGCCATGACTGTTTTACCTCCGTTTTTGTTTCCCCCTGTATCATGGTTTTTGGATGCGGCACAGTCCCAAAGCGTGGTAGGCATGGGCGGGTATTTTGAAAAACAAAGCCTGCGCAACCGCTGCTATATCGGCGGTCCCAACGATACACAAGCGCTGGCAGTGCCTATTGTGCACACAGGTGAAAAACAATTGTTTCTTCATACCCAAATCTCACGCCGCGAAAAGTGGGCGAAAGAACATGCGCATTCGCTGCGGTCTGCCTACGGAAAGGCGCCGTTTTATGAGTTTTATGATTATAAAATTCTGCCCCTGATTGAAAATACTTCCTACTCTTTGGCCGAGTTAAACCAAGCTTCTATAGAAGTGCTTTGCAAGGCCTTTGATATCCCTTGTCCGGAGTTTCATGTGGAACAGGAGGCAAGCACATGGGTGCCGCGCACACCACAAGCGTATCCGCAAGTATTTGAAGATCGGTTTGGATTTAGACCCACACTCTCAGCGCTAGATCTCTTGTTTAATCTAGGTCCAGAAGCGGGAGACTATCTAAAGTCGCAGCCTTAGGTTTTCTTTACAAATTCCGTTCGCAATACCATTGCGACTTTATTTACCCGGCAGTCAATTTCATCTGCATTGTCTGTGAGTTTGATGTTTTTTACCGTGGTTCCGCGCTTCAAGGTGGTAGAAGTGCCTTTCACCTTTAAGTCTTTTATCAATGTTACGGAATCGCCGTCGCTGAGGATATTGCCATTGCTGTCTTTAACTTCCATGGGGCAAAGGTATTAAATCGATTGGACCACCAAAGTCCTTGAACCCTGCATCGCTTTTTATGCGAACCACTGTAACTTTGCTCCTTTCCTAAGCGTTTAACCCCCGAGTGAAACTTACCCTTGATATCGGAAATACACACACTAAAATGGTGCTTTGGAAGGATGCGCAATCTCCCTCAGAGGTAAGGGTGCTCCCCACCGGCAAGGGAATAGAGATTCCAGATTTTGTGCAGGCCATTGGAATTAGCAACAGCAGTGGTTTTCCAGATCCTGTGTTTTCTGATTTTCGGGGGCCTGTTTTTTCGCTAAACGCGCAAAGCAAATTGCCCTTCAACAACGGATATGCAACTCCCGAAACCCTGGGAAGAGACCGCCTGGCTGCGATAGCAGGTGCGGTACACTTGTTTCCAAATAAGAATGTGATGGTGCTGGATGCAGGAACCTGTCTTACCACCTCGGTCTTGGAGAACGGCGTGTTTCTAGGAGGCAGTATTTCACCTGGCTTAACCATGCGATACCGCGCCATGCATGAGCAAACGGGTCGCTTGCCGCTGTTGGAAGCGGGTATTGCTACCGCAGTTATTGGCGACAGCACCGAAACGAGCATGCGTTCAGGCGCTTGGTATGGTTTTTTAGCGGAAGTGGAATACCGCATTCGCGCTGTGCCTTCCTCATATACCTGCATTCTTACAGGTGGCGACGCCCCTGTTTTGGCAGAGCATATAAAATACCCGATATTTGCAGCACCGTTGCTGAATCACTACGGCTTGCTATTTTGTCTTCAAATCAATGAATTGTAAATCAATCCTGTTACTTTCCGGACTGGCCTTAGCCTCAGTTCAACTCGGAGCTCAGTCCAGCGGACAGAACTTCACCAATAGCCCCTACAGTAATTTTGGACTGGGTGAGGTGCTTAACACCAACTTTGCCCAAGCCGGTTTTCAAGGTCAAACCTTCAGCGGCGCCTATAGCTACAGTTTTCAAAATCCAGCCACCTTGGGCGGCCTGCGCTATACCACTTTTGATGTGGGAATGAATGGGCGCACCGGCACCATCCAAAGTAATGGCCAAACCAGAACCTTCAATGGCGGCGGACTTTCTTACATGAGTTTGGCATTCAAAACCATGCGCAAGAATATTCCCACCTATACCGACTCAGCCGGAGTACGCAAAAGAAAAGGTGCGCGAATGTTCTCTTGGAACAGCTACCTCGCCTTGTACCCTTCCACCACGGTGGGGTATAACTACACCGTGCAGAATGATGTTCCCTTCAAAACCAGCGAAGCCCACACCGGAAAGGGTGGTGTGAATGCAGCGGAGTATGGAACAAGCATGGGACTAGGCAAACATATAACCCTAGGCTATTCTGCCGCATTTCTGTTTGGACAAATTTCGGATAGAAGCTTGTTTAATGTTCCAGATTCTGCAGATTTTTATATTGTAGACGATGAAAAATCTGTTGTTATTCGTGGCCTGCGCCAACAAGCAGGTGTGATGTTCCTCTTCGGTAAAGACTCTTCTTTTCACCGCATCGGCGCTTCTTACCGCTGGTATGGAGCTACCTCTGCCACCAACCAACGGTTGACCCAAGTATTTGGAATAGGAAACAACAGCTTTACCAGGCCGGATACCGTAATCAATATCGTAGGAGACAAAAAAACCATTAGCATGCCCTCAGGTTTTGGCCTGGGATATTCCTACACTTGGCGCCAGAAAATCGCAGTAGGTTTTGATGTGTACCAAGAAAATTGGAGCAACTACAGTGCCTTTTTTCAGCAAAACAGAAAGTTCACCACCCGCAGGGATTATGGCGTAAGCTTTACCTTGAATCCAATGGATGAAAAGCCAAGAAAAGCGAAGAAAATGCCAGTTCCTGTGCGTTTGGGTTACCGTTACAGCCAAACCCAAAACGTATTTAACAATGCAGGTGTAGAATATCAAATCAGCGAAAACAATGTGTACGCAGGTTTTGCTATTCCCGTGGTGCGCCGCTATTACGACAATACCGTACTGCGTTCAATGATTCATTTCCGTTTTGACTACACTACCCGTGGAACCCTAAATGGCGGTTTGGCTAAAGAACAATACCTGATGGCGACGGTGTCGTTTAACATGGGTGATATTTGGTTCCAACGCCGTAAATTTGATTGATGCGAACCGCGGTCTTTCTGCTTGTCTTTGTTCTTGGGTTGCTCTCGTGTAAAAACCGGGAAACCTCAAACTATCGCAGCAAAAGATCGGATACTGTGGCTTCAAAAGAAACCATGGAAAATGTAGCCATAGAGTATACCGACAGTGGCCTGCTTAAGGCCCGCGTGCTGTCTCCCGTGATGATAGGGATGAAAAAGGCCCGCAATCCCTATATAGAAATGCCCAAAGGGATCAAAGTGGATTTTTATGCCCAAGACGGCAGCGTAGAAAGCTATCTCACCGCGGAATACGCCATTAGCTATACCGAAGACAAGCGCATTATCGTGCGCAGAAAGGTGGAAGTGCTGAATGTAAAAGGCGATACCATGCTCACCGAAGAATTGGTGTGGAATCAAAAAACCCAACGGATTACCACCGATAAGTATGTGATTATTAAAACCAAAACCCAAACCATAGAGGGTATGGGTATGGAAAGCGACCAGACCTTTTCTGACTGGGAAATCCGTGAAGTGAGGGGAACGATATACAAAAAAGGAGGGAATCCATGATCAAACACCATATTATGAGCCTGCTTTTCCTAGCAGCAGCAGCCTTTTCTGGCATTGAATCCGCCGCCGTTTTTTATGAAACATACCTGAAGAAATTGCCTTGGTACCAATCCGGTAAGGCATGGTTTATGGCTGTGGTCTTTATCGCCTGCATTGTCATGTACTTTAGAAGCCGCAGCATGCGCAAAAAAGCAGTGATGAACTCCCAACACAAGGCCTGAATTAAAAACCCTACTTAACCTACCCCTTTGCGTTTTTCGTGCATTTATACTATGTTTGAATCTATATGACCGACCCCCTCCCTTCTCTTTTGACAATGATAAGTACTCCTACTGTGGATGCAGGCATGAGTAATTATTGGGTTGTGGTTGTGTTTTGCCTCTTTGCTTGTGCCTTTTTTTCAGGGATAGAAATCGCCTTTCTTTCAGCCAATAAATTGCGCATTGAACTGCGCAGCAAGCAAGGAAACTTCTCTGCGAAAATATTGGCCCGCTACACCAAAACCCCCTCTGATTTTATTAGCACGGTCCTCGTTGCAAACAATCTGGCCTTGGTAATTTATGGTATTTACATGGGCAAGATTTTGGAACATGCTATTGAAGGCATGGTGCACTCGAATACCCTTAAATTTTTAATCATTACCATCGTCAGTACCTTAATAGTATTGGTAACCGCAGAGTTTATTCCAAAGACCCTGTTTCGCTTAAATCCCGACCGCCTGCTCTCAGCACTGGCACTGCCTTTCAGATTCTTTCATTTGCTGCTGTGGCCGCTGATTTTTGTAGTGAAAAAAATATCGGGTGTTGTACTCCGAATATTTACCAAAACCACGATCACAGAAACCACACCCGTATTTACCAAAGTAGACCTGGATAATTACATCAGCACGCTAGAACATAGCAATGGAGTTCAGGATACGGATTTGGATACAGAAGTGTTCAGAAATGCACTGGATTTTAGAGAGGTAAAAGTGCGCGATTTTATGGTGCCAAGACCAGAATTGGTAGGTGCGGACATCAATGAAACGATTGATGCATTACGCAGCCAATTTATAGAAACCAGGCTTTCACGCATTTTAATTTACCGCGACAATATTGACCATATTATTGGTTTTGTGCACCACAGTGAAATGCTGGATTTTCCAGAGAATATTTCACAAGTATTAAAACCTGTACTTATTGTAAATGAAAGCATGCAGGCGCATGATCTGCTGCGTGATTTTATTCAAAAAAGAAGAAGTATTGCCGTGGTAGTGGATGAGTTTGGAGGTACTGCAGGCATTGCTACAATTGAAGATGTAATCGAGGAAATATTTGGAGAAATAGAAGATGAATTTGATGGCGAACAGCTCACAGAAAAACAACTGGATAAAAACCATTATCTGCTATCGGCCCGCCATGAAATTTATTATTTAAACGAAAAATATGAACTGGGCATTCCCGAAGGGGATTACAATACCCTTGGAGGATTTGTACTCTTTATTTGTGAAAAAATACCCCATGTGCGCGAAGTGATTCGCCAAGGCCGATTCGAATTCGTTATCACCAAAGCCAAGGGCGCCAGAGTAGAAGAAGTAGAGCTAATTCTGCATGCGAATGAAGATTAAAACCCTGCTCGTTTTAGGGTTTTTATATGGCCAACTCTCGGCCCAGTCATTGCACATTATCAAACAGCCTCAAATGGAAGCCCTGTTCAAACCAGATTCGGGCTTGTTTGTTATCAATACATGGGCTACTTGGTGCAAACCCTGCATGGAAGAGCTACCGCTGCTGTTAAAAGCCGATAGCATGCGCAAATCAGACGGAATACACTTTGTTTTTGTGAGTTTTGATATGGCAGAAGACAGCGCTAGGGTGGCCCAAACCATAGCCAAAAAGAAAATGCCAGGAAGCCACTATCTCATAGATGAAACCGATTGGAACAAACTCATCAATGCCATTGATAGCGGTTGGTCTGGTACCCTGCCCGCAACATGGTTTGTGGGACCAACGTATAAAAAACCCGTGTATTTTGCCTTTTGGGATCTCAAACAAATACTGGGTGAAATGGAGGAATTGAAAAAATCGAACGTACCAAAAAAATAAGAATATGAAAAACTATATCAAAACCTTAGCGGCTGCAGCCTTGAGTATCGTGGCACTCAGCACCTTAAACTTTAGACCCTCAGGCATTCAACCTGGAGAAGTGGCAAAAGATTTTAGCTTGGAAAACATCGACGGCAACAAAGTGAGCTTGGCTTCACTCACCGATGTCAAAGGCTGCATTTTGGTGTTTACCTGCAACCATTGCCCCTTTAGTAAAATGTACGAAGGCAGAATTGTGCAACTCGACAGCATGTACAAATCCAAAGGCTATCCTGTGATTGCAATTAACCCCAACGATACTGCCCAGTATCCTGATGATGGCATGGAAGCCATGAAAGTGCGCGCCGCTGAGAAAGGTTTTACCTTTCCCTACTTGCGCGACGAGACCCAAGAAATTGCCTTGGCCTACGGTGCTGAGAAAACACCCCATGTATATGTGTTGCAAAAAATCACTGGCACCTTTATGGTGAAGTATGTAGGTGCGATAGACAACAATCCGAAGGATGCGAATGCAGTGACAGACACCTATGTGCAGCGCGCCGTAAATGAGCTGCTTGAGGGCAAGCCTGTGAGCCTTACAAGTACCAAAGCCATTGGCTGTGGTATCAAGTGGAAATAAGGTTTGTTGTTGGTTCAGAAGCCTTGATAGGTTGTTGTGTTTAGACACAACCCGACGCCTAGCCTATAAATTTTACAAATTACAATAATAGACCCGCTTAACGGCCGTCGCCGTCAAACATATTGCCGATGCCCCCAAGGATACTGCCTTCTTCTTTGCGGCGGCTTCCATAGCTGAGAATGCGGCTAGCCAAACGGCTTACAGGCAGGGTTTGCAACCACACTTTTCCAGGACCACGCAGGGTGGCAAAAAACAAACCTTCGCCGCCGAATATGACATTGCGCACGCCTTTTACAAATTCGATATCGTAGTCAATGTCGCGGGTATAGGCAACAATACAACCCGTGTCTACTTTTAATACTTCACCCGGGCTTAAGGTGCGTTCCATGATGTGGCCACCCGCATGCACAAAGGCCATGCCGTCCCCTTCGAGTTTTTGCATAATAAAACCTTCACCGCCAAATAGGCCTGTGCCCAGTTTGCGCTGAAATTCTATTCCAATACTTACGCCCTTTGCAGCGCACAAAAAGGCGTCTTTTTGACAAATGATTTTGCCTTGCAATTCTGCCAAGTCCAGCGGTATAATTTTACCCGCATACGGTGCCGCAAAAGCTACATTGCTCTTGTTCATGCCGAGGTTGGTAAAGGCAGTCATAAATAAACTCTCACCAGTAATCAAGCGCTTGCCTGCACTCAGAATTTTATCCATAAACGAGTTGCCCCCGCTGCGACTCCCATCTCCAAAAATGGTTTCCATGCCAATGTCTGAGTTCATGTACATGAAGCTGCCACTTTCGGCAACTACCGTTTCTTGAGGATCCAATTCGATCTCAACACATTGCATTTCCTCGCCAAAAAGGCGGTAATCGATTTCGTAATTGCTGCGCATGATGCAAATGTATGGAGTAGGAAATAGTTCTGCAGAGAAACCGATAATTCTGCCACTGTATTCGATGAGAATCGCACCAAATAATACAGTTTGATAAAAAATTAAGGGCCTTTCATGTATTTAATCGAAGCCCAGTAATGTTAAACGATTTATTGTTCTCCTTTGCAGTGGCTTTTAGCATTTTTGCACCTCTATTATTAATTGTTAGAACGTATGCCGTTTAATAAACCAGAACTTATTCTTAGTCTTAAAGTGCAAGGCTTTCCCAAAGAGGAAGTGGTGCTTTCGTTTGAAGAATTTTTTGCCCATAATTATTGTGAAACCAGCATAGCCGTAAATACACTGTGGAAACCTTCGGTAGTGTTGTTTAAACAAGTGTTTGAGAAGTTGTTAAAGGTGGGTGTTGCTGACCAGGTTTGGGTGCGCGTGAAACCCACCCCAGAAAATCCGGATCATTTATATTCCGATACCATTTATGTGGTTGGAAAAATAAGCGTTCAAGAACTGCAAAAAGCCATTGTACCCCTAAAGTGTAACCACATTGTCAAAGGTTGGATGCATGGTGTGCCTGCCAATGCAGATGCCGCAACTGGCGAAAAAGCAGTCTATTCCATTCTTTGGGATTAGTTAAAAACGATTTCTCTTAGCAGTCCGTAGCCGATTTAAACGGATATAATCGGTTACTATCGGCTAGGTTATTTCATTTCCGTTTTTGCTTTCGTATCATTGCATCAGCGACATACGCAGTGATCCTTGAGAAGGATATTTACATGTGTTTTCTGAATTAAAACTGCGCATAATTCGGTTTTAATGCATTTAATCTGCTGCATGTTGTTGTAGGTCAATGATTATATATGTCTTTTATATTGATATAAATTATGGAATACAATGGATAAAATAGCTGTAGAAATTATTGAGTTAAAAATTATTAAAATAGAAGAGGTTGTATTGTGGATTCGTATGGGACGCAATGGCATGGTTTTTCGCCAAGGTACTGGAAAATCACCCAGCATCAACACACAGGTGCAGGCCCAATTTGGACATAATATTTGGTTTCACAGCCTGATTACATCTTTGCCCGACAACCTGTTTGCCCAACCCATATTGCCGCAACCAGCAATAAGCGCTGCATCCCATGATGGGTATGCGTTGAAGTTTTACAGCGACTGCGATACAATCCCAAGCGGGGGGCTGCACATTGAAATTGCGCCGAATAGCGCATTCCCGCATCCGCTTCAGCCGCTGCTAGATGAGGTAAAAGCGCACATGCTTTCACTTACAGATACGATGTACTTTGACGGTGTGCTGTATGCTGCACTAGGGTATAAAAGCAATTTATTGCCCTTAGAAACAAGTGTTTCAGTTTTTGACTCAAGCAGCGAAAAAAAACAAGAACTTGAAAGGTATCTGCTTCAGCTGGTTCAAAACTATGGCCCATCCGCCCTGAAGAAACATGCCGCACGCAAGCTGTTCGCTTTGGATGACGAATATTACCTGCTTCAAATACAGAACGCTGCCGGAACGGATGCCTTGCATTTTGTGCCGCGGAATCACATCCATGTAGCTGACAGGGAGCAAAATACAAAAACAGCCAAAGAAGCACAACCCCGAAAACCTTGGTGGCGTTTCTGGAAATGAGTTCTATTTGTTTCAACAAGTAGTTTTACTTACTGAATTGACTTTTTCAATTTTACTCTGTATACTTGCATCACAGTTGTTTGTTATGGACCTTAACGGAGGGTACGTATCTTGTCACTGTGGTAATTATCTGTTTTCCCCTCCTGCCTGCGCGGTAAAAGCAGTAGTCTGATTCTTGCATGTGCAATTTTCAGTCTGCCACATCGCTTGTTCACTCCTGTGTTTTGGCTTCATGCCTGCAACGCAATAGGAATTTTTTTGTACGCGTTTATGAACAAGCAAGAGGTAGAACTCATTATTTTTAACGTCACCCAAAACGGTCAGGATACCGTATTCCTTAAAATTTATGGAGACGGTACCATTACCCGCGGGGGTATGGGTCGCCTGCCGAAAACCAAAACCTCCGCCATGAGCCAATTTGGCAATGCACAGTTTCTAAACACCTTGCTAAGCAAGCTGCCTGAAAATGTGTTGGCACAATCCTTGAACTATGAAGAAAGCACGCCCAACGGAGCTTTTGAATATGTAATGGCGTTTTATGCCGAGCCCTACCGCACCGATGAGGGCATCCGCTGGACGAAGTCTACAGGCATCCGCATGGTGGTAGATAAAGACAGCCATAATGCACACCCCTTCCAACCCCTGCTGCTGGATATGTTGCACACCGCACTGGATATAACCAATGAATGGTATTTCGATTCTATGCTCCTCGGCCGTTATGGGCTGCGCAGTGAGTCTTTACCCGAAAAAACCATCG
>JBEIRK010000011.1:0-31797 GCA_040376005.1 Flavobacteriales bacterium | reverse complement strand
TTTTGCAGAGACAGGGTTTGTTTTTATCTCTCTATGCGGGTTACACCTATTTACAGCAAGGGTTTGTGAATGAAGTAGCTAAAACTTATTCAAAAAACATACTTGAAAATTTAAAGCATCAAGCCCTGTTACAAGCGAGACTCCGCATAGGTGAGCATTTCAATATGAATGCAGGTGTACGATACATCCAACGTGAGACTATGGCTGCGTATACCTTGTGCGACTTGCATCTACAATATGCATTCAAGAGATTCAGCGTGTATACCAATATCAACAATATTACGAATATTCAGTTCCGTGAAATTGCAGCAGTGCCTATGCCTCCGCGTTGGATTTCGTTGGGAATGCGTTACGATTTAAATTAGTCTCTATATTTACTGCATGAAAGGGAAAATAATTGCGGGAACCGCCGCACTATTACTAGGGTTAACCGTAGTTCTTGGCGCTTGGAATGCCCACGGAATGGAGTCCTTGGTAGAAAAAGGGCTCATGCAAGCTAAGTATATAAAGACATTTCACACAGGCGTTCAATATCAATTTCTCATCGCCACAGTGCTGCTTATTATTGGTGTAGCCTATCAAGAAATTCAAAAATTATTGCTGTTAAGCACTGTATTGTTGCTCTCAGGGATGTTCGTATTTTCAGGCAGTTTGTATCTACTTGCATTTCATGAAATGCTCGGTGAAGGATTGAAAATATTGGGCATGGTAGCTCCTATTGGAGGCCTGTGCATGACCGCTGGTTTTTTGTTATTGGGCATACACTTTTTTAAGAACAAACAAGCGTGAAAAAAACTCTCATTCTCATGCGTCATGGTAAAACCGAAGATGGTTTTGGCAAGGATGATTTTGAAAGACAATTGATACAGCGCGGGCGCGAAGAAGCAAAAGAAGCCGCCAAAGCCTTAGCCGAGGCAGGCTACTTCCCAAACAGCATTATTGCCAGTCCTGCATTCAGAGCAGCCATTACTGCCCAAATTGTAGCCTATGAATTCGACATGATGCTCAGCGATATCCAATTTGAAGCTGGCTTTTACATGAATGGCATGGAGCCCTACCTTCAAAAAGCCAATGACTGTAATTCAGACACGGTATTGCTCATTGGGCACAATCCCTATATTGGCGAATTGGCCTATATTTTTTCAAAGAATCAATTGCCGAATTTCCCTACTTCTGCAATGGCTATTTTTGAGTTTGATGGGCCGATAGGCATGAATACACCCCACAAATTATTGTGGTCACATACCCGAAAATAATAGCATATATTTTACATAAAAAAAGCCCCGAAATAGGGGCTTTTTTATTGACAAGTACGATTGAATTATTCTTTTGTTGGAGCTGCTTTGCCTGGAATAACCTTAACCAATTCCACAGTCAAAACAGTGATGCCATAACGTTCGTCGATAGACTCTTGTCTGCCCAAGCGAGGATATACATCATTCTGAATATAAATTTCGAATGTTGATCCTTCAGGAGCTTGCATAAATGCGTCTTGGATCGGCGCAATGAAGAGCTTGTCCATAGGATCGCGCGGGTTGGTACCGCGGGTGCGGCTATCGCCCAACACTTTGCCACTCTTGTCTTTCACAATCATAGCATACTCCACCGTGTCTTGCATATTTGGCACTGGACCATTGCCCTTTTTAATCATTTTGAACTGGCCTTTAGATGGCAAATTGGTCACACCTGCATTCTTAGCATTCTCAGCCATCCACTTTTTAGATTCATCTTGAACGGTTTTGATTCTCTTTTCTTGCGCCTTCGTGACATACACTTGTTGTATGCGTTCCATGTCCTCCACTTTGATGACAAAGCCGCTATCTTTTTTCATAGCATCTTCGATACCTTTAATCAAGGTGCTGTAATCAAGCTCATCTACACCTTGTTGTTTCAAGTAGCTACCCACTTGATTTCCTACGATATAGCTGAAAGAATCCATTGAGGTTTTTACCGCCTTCTTAGGATTGATGGATTTGCCACCGCAAGAAGCCAAAACAGCAACGGCAGCAGCAAGGATTGAAATTTGATATAGTTTCATGTTTAAATGTTATTATTTTGACATCGCGCGGCCGTACAATTCTTCTCTGCGCTGATGTATACTTTGGTCTTCGGCATATTCCTCGTAGCTCATGTATTTATCGATCATTCCATTGGGTGTAATTTCAATAATACGGTTTGCAATGGTATTAATCACCTCTTGGTCATGCGAGTGGAACATCAATATGCCTGCGTAATCTTGCAATCCGTTGTTGAGGGATTGAATGCTTTCCAAGTCCAAGTGGTTGGTAGGTTCGTCCAACAACAGCACATTGGGATTTTGAATCATCATTTTACTCAACATACAACGCACTTTTTCACCCCCAGAAAGCACGTCGCACATTTTTTGGGTTTCTTCACCTGAGAACAACATACGACCTAAAAATCCGCGGATAAAGGTTTCGTCTTTCTCCACAGAATATTGGCGCAGCCAATCTACGAGGTTTATGGGATCTTTGAAAAAACTAGAGTTGTCATTGGGCAAGTAGGTCATTTTCACAGTTACACCCCAATTGATTTCGCCTGCGTCGGGTGCTACTTCGCCCCACAATGTTTTGAAAAAGGTATTCAGCGCCAAGGTATTTCTAGAAATAAAGGCAATTTTATCGCCTTTATTTACCGTGAAATTGAGGTTACCAAATACGCGTTCTCCATTTACTGAACCTTGCAAGCCTTCAATCGTAAGCACTTGGTCTCCCACTTCGCGTTCCTGGCGGAATACAATACCTGGGTACTTACGTGTGCTGGGCTGAATCTCTTCGATATCCAATTTTTCAAGCATTTTCTTACGCGCTGTGGCTTGGCGGCTTTTGGCCACGTTTGCACTAAAGCGGGCAATAAATTCTTGCAATTCCTTTTTCTTTTCTTCGGCCTTCTTGTTTTGGTCACTGCGCTGACGCAATGCCAATTGAGAACTTTGGTACCAGAAAGAATAGTTTCCTGTAAAGATTTTGATGCGGCTAAAGTCAATGTCGCATACATGGGTACACACATTATCTAGAAAGTGACGGTCGTGACTCACTACCAATACCGTATTTTCAAATCCTGCCAAGAAATCTTCTAGCCAACGGATGGTTTCTACGTCCAAGTCGTTGGTAGGTTCGTCCATCAACAACACATCTGGGTTACCAAACAAGCACTGCGCCAACAGCACACGTACTTTCTGATTTCCGCTGAGGTCTTTTACCAATTTTTCATGCTCACTTTCTTCAAGTCCGAGGTTGCTCAAAATGGTGGCGGCATCACTTTCCGCGTTCCAGCCATCTAGTTCTGCAAACTCACCTTCCAACTCACTGGCACGCATGCCATCCTCATCAGAAAAGTCTTCCTTGGCATACAAGGCGTCCTTTTCTTCCATGATAGACCAGAGTTTTTGGTGTCCACGGAGCACGGTTTGCAATACAGGCACTTCGTCAAATTGGAAGTGGTTCTGGCTCAATACCGCCATACGTTTGCCTGGCTCCAGATCTATCGAACCCGTGTTGGGCTCAATCTCCCCGCTAATAATTTTTAAAAATGTGGATTTACCCGCACCGTTTGCGCCAATAATGCCGTAGCAATTGCCGTTGGTGAACTTAAGATTTACATCTTCGAATAATACCCGCTTACCGTAACGAAGTGATATGTTGGAAACCGTTAACATGCCTGCTGAAAAATGAGGCGCAAAATTACGAAAAATTAGGCATTTAAACAAGAAGAAAACCCTTGTTCCGCAAAGGATGCTCAATCCTCGGAGGCGTTGCCCAAAAGCCATTGATGGGGTATATAGATTGAAATTCTCTTTGCCTTTCCTATACTTGCTCCCGCAATGAGAAGCTACAACACCAAAAATTGGCTGGAAGTTTTTACCTTTTACAAGCAGGACACCCTGCGCATGATATGGCCCATGATTGTGCTCATCGCCATTTACACCTCTGGTGTAGATTACTGGCTCAGTAGCAAGCCCGAAATCACAGGCTCGCCTGTAATGAAAAACCTCACCATCATGCACAGTTTGTTGGGATTGGTTATCTCGTTGCTTCTGGTTTTCCGCACCAATACCGCTTATGACCGCTGGTGGGAAGGCCGAAAACTTTGGGGCGCACTGGTAAATAACAGCAGAAACTTAGCCATGAAGCTGCAGGCTTTGCTGCCAGCAGAGCAGATAAAGCACCGCAATTTCTTTAGAAAAGCCATTCCACTTTTTGCGCAAGCTTTAGACAAACACCTAAAATCTCCCGAGTTGGAGATGTCTTTGGATGACCATGAACACTTGGAATTGAACGCACTTAACCTTAAAGGGCACGTGCCCAACCAGATTGCAACGGTTATCATAAAGCGTTGCTACGAACTGGAAAAGCAGGGCATTATTTCTCAAACCCAATTGCTCACTCTCAATCCTGAAATTAGCGCATTATCCGACATTTGTGGCGCTTGCGAACGCATTAAAAACACGCCCATTCCCTTCAGCTATGCATCGTTTATCAAGCGTTTCATCATACTCTACATTTTCACCCTACCCTGGAGTTTGGCTTCCAATCTGGGATTTTGGTCGGTGCCTGTAGTGGCATTTGTATTCTATGCGTTGAGCAGTTTGGAAGTCATAGCAGAAGAAATCGAAGAGCCTTTTGGCACAGATCCCAACGATTTGCCTACCGATAAAATCGCTGGAACGATTGGGAAAAACATTCACGACATCATTATCCCACACCACTGATTTTTAGTTCACATGCCGCGCTGTGCACAAGCGACTGCACAGGAAAGCAAATCGAATTTACAGTGCAGTTACAACCACAGCGTTCGGGTACAAAAGTCACCTTAAATTCGTAATGAGTTTGTTACTTTTGTGCACTCTATGAAAGTCACCCTACTTCTTATTTCTTGTAGTCTCACTGCCCTTGCCTATGGTCAAGATGCGAAGGTGGCAAAATTGCTCAGCCGATTTTCAGAAACACCCCAAGCCCCAGCACCCAACTATGGAATTACAGAGCACTGGGCGGCTCTTCCTTTTCGGTCAGATCCTGCCGACAACACACCCAGGCGTTTAAAAGACCAACAGGACTCTGCAGCTGCCGATGTTTTTTTCATTCATCCTACTACCTATTTGGGTGAGCCTACAGATAGTTTTCAGTGGAATGCAGATGTGCGCAATGCTGCTTTGAATAAAGAAGTCGATTCCAGACCTATACAGTTTCAGGCCAGCCTCTTCAACGCGGCGGGCAAAATATATGCGCCGCGCTACCGACAAGCGCATTACTACGCCTTTCTTACACCGCACAAGGAAGATTATGCTGCAGCATTGGACCTGGCATATTCCGATGTAAAACGGGCTTTTGAATATTACTTGGAGCACTACAATCAAGGCAGGCCCATCATTATTGCCGGCCACAGCCAAGGCACCATTCATGCCGCGCGCTTGTTGCGCGACTATTTCGGCACCACGGCTTTACAACAGCAGTTGGTGGTAGCCTATTTGCCGGGCATGCCTATACCCATAGATTCATTGCCCCAGATAAGTCCTTGCAAGGATTCTGCTCAGACAGGTTGCTATGTATCATGGCGCACCTTTTTACAAGGGTATACACCCGGTTGGAAGACCCCTGATCCTGCAAGGATTGTATGTCACAATCCACTGAGCTGGAGGATGGACACTGTTTCTATTCCATCAGAAAATAACAAAGGGTCGGTATTGTATAATTTCAATCGGGTAATTCCACACACCTGTGGTGCAGCAGTGCATCAAGATTACGTCTGGGTAAGCAAGCCCAAATTCCCCGGAAGTAATTTTTACAAAAGCCCCAATTACCACATCGCGGATTACAATTTATTTTACATGAATATCCGCAACAATGCAGCGCTGCGGGTAGAAGAATATTTGCGAAAGGGAGAGTGATTTAATGTCGGGGTTAAGCTTTTAATCCAACATTAATATTTTCTTATTATTATTATTTTATCGCTAAAATAATTACGATTTATTAAGGGAGAGATACACTATTTTTTGTACCATTTCTGGGTATTTGGCAAGATTTCGAATATAACCACTGCTTTTCATGGATTTGATTTTGCGTTCAATCTTCAATGCTTGGGCATAGCTACTGGTGTCGATTCTAAGAAATAGCTGCCAATCGCTAGCGGCTGCTGTGTACTTATGTTTTCCGTAAAAGTGAGAATTATATTTTTCTATTCTCTCTTGTAATGATTTCTGACAGGCACCAGTATAAAACTTTTTTAATGTATCAGAATAAATTATATAACAACAAATGTCTCGCATAAATAAAATGGCCATATATAAAATAATATAGAAATAACAATTCCAGATTATGGGTGGGCCCACTTTCCCGTCCCGATTCCCGATAGCTATCGGGAATCGGGGATCGGGGGAGTCAGGTGCTCTAACGCGTTTCTTGGGTGATTTTTGCGTTTTTCCGTAAATATTGCGTTGTATTTTCGCGATAATCCGTAATACCATGTACCTATATTTCAATATGTTTGAATTCAAAAAAACAATGGAGCCACACAAAGTCGTTTTTAACCAAAAACAGCAGCCAGAATTTTTTCAATTGGTCACAAAGCGCGTGAACGATTATTTCCAAGAAAAAGGAAAGAGCAGATTCGCCAATTTGGGCATGAAATTAAAATCTGTCATCATCTTATTGCTTTACTTCACCCCTCTTTGCTATTTGATTTTTGGGGATGTCAATGATTTAGCAATACAATATGGCTTGTGGGCGATGGCTGGACTTGGCATGGTGGGTATCGGACTTACAATCATGCACGACGCCAATCACGGCGCATATTCATCCAAGAAATGGGTCAACAACATGATGGGGGGAACTTTGAATTTGGTTGGGGCTTACAACATCAATTGGAAAATTCAGCACAACGTTTTTCACCACACATATACCAATATTTTGGGGAAAGACGAAGACATCAGAAAAACCATCATTCGATTTACGCCAAAGCATCCGTACAAAGCGATGCACAGATTTCAATGGTTGTATACTTCACTCTTGTACATGATTTTTCCATTTGTATGGATACTGAGCAAGGATTTTGAACAATATTCTAGGTATAGCAAGCAGGGACTTTATGAGAGAATGGGCAGAAGCAACCGCCAGGCTTTGATTGAAATTTGGATGATCAAATTGCTGTATTGGCCCACGACATTGCTGTTGCCTATTTGCGTATCACAATTTGGCTATGGGCATACAATTGCTGGCTTTTTCATGCACCACTTCATCAGTGGAATTATATTGGCATTGGCCACACAGCCTGCTCATGTTGGTGAAGACATGGAGTATTTTGAAATTAAAGACAACAATGGCAATATGGAAAACAGCTGGGCCATTCATCAAATCAAAACAACGGCTAATTTCGCAGAGAAGAGTCCATTTATTACTTGGTGTTTTGGAGGACTTAACTACCAAATAGAACATCACCTTTTCCCCACCGTTTGCCATGTGCATTACCCTGAAATTTCCAAGATTGTTCGGGCAACGTGCGAAGAGTTCAACCTGCCCTACAAATCACATCGCACATTCTTTGATGCACTGGTGAGCCATTATGGGCAGTTGCGGAGATTGGGATTCAAGGCAACGTAGCTCATGATAATTTCGTTACACGTTCTTGGAATTAATCGATGACACAGATGTTTTCCCAAGTACCGACTAAACCTTTAGCAATAAGTAGTGAAGAGAACGTTTTACCGCTATCACCGGGATCTTGAATCAACAATCGAATCTTAGCTCGTTTCCGTTGTGCTGTTGTCATTTTCATAATGATGTTATTAGCACAAGCAGAAAGAAAAAATAATGTTACCACCAGGAGAATGAATAATGTTTCTAACACACAAGGTTGTGTTTTATCTATATTAACTCATCAGATTATAGAATAAGGGGATACCCTGACATGGCTTTAATGACTGGAGGGTATGATGGTAACATCCCCCACTCTCGTTTACATTGGAATTGATGGTTGGGAGAAATTTCAGAAGAAAAACAGAGTATTGTATTTAATTGTAAATTAATAATTTAGATAAATTTACTTGAAAGCGTATTTCTGAAACAATTGAAAATCGATAATTTATGCAACGTTAAGAATTCTTAAGTTTATAAGATTACAACCTAAAACTGCGTCTCTATCTGCGACAAAATGTGCGATTTTTTGGCTAAAAGTGAAAGAAATCTTAACTTTTGAAGTTTTAACTTTGTTCACGCAGAAAATTAAAAATAGCTCTTACACGTAGCAAGAAACCCTTCATAAACACTAGGCTGACAAACAAAAAAAGCCCCCATTGCTGGGAGGCTTTCTGTGGGCCCACTTGAAATCGAACCAAGCACCTACTGCCCCGATAGATATCGGGGGAGTCAGGTGCTCTAAAGGGTTTCTTGGGTGATTTTTGCGGCCAATTCAGGATATTTTTTCAGGTTTTGAATGTATTTAGAACTCTTCATAGATTTAATTTTGCGTTCCAATCGAATGGCGTGTGAATAATCAGTTGTATCAATTCTCAAAAACAATTCCCAATCTGTTGCTACAGAAGTAAACCGATGCTTTCCGTAACTATGATTATTGTGTTTTGCAATTCTGTTCACTAAAGAATCTTGACATGCTCCAGTGTAAAATTTGCCTAAAGAAGGAGAAAATAAAATATAACAACAAATGTCTTTCATAAACTAAAAATTAAATAAAAAGAACTCCCTAGGGAGTTCTTGGTGGGCCCACTTGGAATCGAACCAAGCACCTACTGATTATGAGTCGATAAAATGACGTTTTCCAATGTTACCGAAACTATCTCAAAGCTTTGTATATCAATTTATTAACAAATTTTTGTGGATACCCTTTTTTGCAATAAATCTGGCTAATTCCGACCTTTGTTTGCAAATTGTTTGCACATTAAATGAGATCAAAAGTCACGCACAGCTTGTGGTTGGATACCCGACGGGAACTGCAAATGTCAAAATTCCCGGTAAAAATCCGAATTACGTTTCAAAGAAAAACAAAGTATTTTGCAATTCCCCCCAATAAATATGACCCCTGGCAGTTTACCGAGTTAGAATGGGAAGTAATCACCAAAGGACAACCACGGGGAATTTTGAGAGATTACCAGTTAGAGAAGGCAAGAATTGAGGCTGATCTTAGGGACACTATAAACTCCATAACCAATTTCTCATATGAGAGGTTCGAAGCCAGGCTAACCAAGGGCGGCCATACAAGTGGGAATCTAACCTTATTCAAAATACTTGAAAAGCGCATTCAAACATACGCTGCCCAGGAAAGGGCGGGAACGGCTGCTATTGCATTATCTATATTAAATAGTCTTAAACTGTTCTTTAAAGAACGAGATCCTGAAATCTTTGAAATTACTGTCAAGAAATTAAAGGAGTACGAAGGCTGGATGTTGAAAAAGGGAAACTCACTGGCAACAGTCGGGATGTATACCAGAGAGCTTAGGGTAATGTTTAATGATCTTATTAAAGATGAATTAATTAGTAGAGATTTATATCCATTTGGGAATGGGAATTACCAACCACCCAAAGGCAAAAAAGTAAAATCGGCACTTTATAAGTCCGATATTCATAAAATTTTAGAATATCAACCTGCAAAAGGAACCAAGGAATCATTCTGTCGGGACTTGTGGATTTTCAGTTACCTGTGCAATGGCATGAATCTGAAGGATATTGCACATTTAAAATATGGAAATATCAGGGAACGATTCATTTATTTCAAAAGAGAAAAAACGGCAAGATCAAACAGAACCGAAAAAATAATTACCGTTCCAATAACTGATATGGCACAACAAATTATTGACAGGCATGGAACCAAGCCAACTCAGCATAGTAATTATATATTTCCGATACTTGATGGCACTGAAAATGCTGATTTGATTCGCAGAAAAGTAGGAACACTGAATGGATTAATTTCAGATATTATCCAGCGAATAGCGAAAGCGCAAAATTTAAAAAATATAAATATTACAGCGAATTCTGCGCGTGATGCTTTTGCTACAATTTCTGCCTACCAAGGGCGACCACTTTCAGATATATCAGAGAGCTTGGGCCATAGCAGTATTACCGTTACACAACATTATCTGGCTGGTTTTACAGATGAAGACAAATTCGATTGGCAGAATAAATTAATATAACCCGAACAAATTAATAGAATCATACAGAATGAACGTAAAAGAATATGAATTACTTGATAAAAAGTTTTATAAATTGTTTGATTTACAACTTGAAAAAACAAAGGAATATGTAAACGTACATTTTATTGAGAATAAACATTTGAGAAAAAATGTTTCCCTAAATTCACTGCACAGGTCTCTTATTCGAATGCGGGATGATTTGGGGTGGAAACAATTTAAGGGCAAGAAGGCAATTTTATATGTTGGAATTTTAAGAGACATCAGCAAACAAATTATTGAATTATTAGAAAACCAAAATGGAAAGCACTTCGAATCACTTTGCATGAAATTTGACTTAGGAAAAGTGGAAGAAAACGTTGAAGAATATATTCGCCGTGGTGATGAAACTCCAGTGAGAGTATTTAATTTTAAGCCACACCGGAGGTCGATTGTGACAATCGCTACTAAGATAGAACAACAAATTCTGAATAGAAGAACGATCAACCGTTTTTTGGACATCATTGCCGAATATGTTGCCTTGGATAAATTTATAAATGATGTTCAAATTGAGTTAAAAAAATATGATGAACCAGGTTTAATTAAAAGCAATGGTTTATTGGATAGATTTCTTGAAGTTGAGGTTCCAAAAATTCAGACGGATAATTTGGGATTAAATGACCACTTGATGCTTATTATGCTTTTAGAAGAAAGTAATTTGATTAAACCGCTAAGAAACAGAACGGAGAAGCACAGTGTTTTAACTAAAATTATCCCTACAAAAGGACTAAAAAATATAAATAGTGCAATTGATAATTATTACAATAATAAATACTTGAATGATTACCTGAAAAAAGCCAACAATTTTGGCCGGAAACAAATTTTGGCCGAAAAGTTGAGAAACATTGCTGATAAACTTGAAGAAATTGGTAACTAACAATAAAACAATAAGTTCAAAGTTTTTTCAAAGTTAATTTCGGAGTTTACCTTTCTCAATCTTTCGTAGCATTGTTGTTTTGCCGTTACAAATTTAAAACAATGGCAAATAGCAATAATCCTTTCGAAGAACTGAGCAGCCGCCTTGACAGAATCGAGTATATTCTCGGTCAAATTAGCAATTCTAAAGAATCATCTTCTGATCCCGATGAGTTACTTACGCTTGAAGAGGCGGCGGCCTTTATTAAGACGCCGAAGAAAACCATCTACCAATACACAAGCCAACGTGTAATTCCCTATATCAAGTCTGGCAGACGCTTGCTTTTTCGAAAAGCTGATTTAAACAATTGGTTGGATGCCAAAGCTAAACATCCGTAAGATTGGCGTCTTCGATCATTTGTTTAATAGGATACTAATTGAAATGAGAAATTATTAATTTAATGGCTGAAGTATTTTGTTCAGTTTTTCAGGGCTTCAACAATCCCATAGAACTCTGCACGTTAAGTGACATTGCGAAAGATATTATTCGCGGAAAATACCGGGATGAGGTAGAAAAAATCCGGACGCTTACCCAACAAGGACTTAAGGAGGAGGCTGATAAATTGAAAAAGCAGTTACTTGCATTTACACCATCAGCAGCCTTTGTCGGAGGTCGTAAAATTGACAATATTGTCATATATACAAAATTTATTGTACTCGACCTTGACAAATTAGAACCCGACCAACTGGAGCAGGCCTTTTATCTGGCATCAAATATCCCATACACATATTGTTGTTTTCGAAGCCCCAGCGGCAATGGCTTAAAGATTCTGGTAGAAGTCACTTCAAACTTGGATCAGCACACCCTGGCTTATAATCAGGTTGCAGATTATTACGAAGAGAATTTGCAACAAAAGATTGATAGATCTGGTAAGGATGTGACACGGTTGTGTTTTATGTCTTTTGACGAGAATGCCTATGAAAGTGAAAGTTGGATTAAATTTAATGTTGATGAATTCGGATCTAATGTGATAATCCAGGACCAAATTTTTGCAGATACTTTGCCACTGCAGACCTTTGAGGAGAAAGATGCAAAATGGATAGAAACGTTTTTAGAATGCGAGATACTAACCCAAAGAAAGTCAAGTTTTGTAGAAGGAAATCGCAATAATTATTTGTATTTATTGGCTTGCAACTGCAATCGGGCAGGGATTCCGGAAAGTATGACCAGTCAGCTAATGCAGCAAAATTACGAGCTACCATTCAAGCAATTTGAGGCAACAATAAAAAGTGCCTATACGCATCACTCAAAAGAATTTGCAAAAGTTGCAAAGTCTGCAAAGTCCACAAAAACTGCAAAGACTGATCTTTCAGAATCACCCGTTCTGCATGAAGAAGAAGTCCATGAAGATTACCTTAAAACCACCCCAGTTATTCCTGATTGGGTTTTCGATACGCTACCTTATGTTTTAAAGGAAGGGGCCAGTGCCTTCTCAGATCGACGAAAACGGGACGTGTATTTTACAAGTGCATTGGCAATTCTCAGCGGATGTTTGCCCAATGTGACAGGGGTATATTTTCAGGAAAGGGTTCATCCACATCTTTACACTTTTGTAATTGCACCACCTGCAAGTGGAAAAGGAGTTCTAAAAAATGCCAAAAGACTTGCAGACAAATACCACCAAAAAATTCTGGAAATCAGCCGCGAAGGCCAGAAAAAGCATGAAGCTGAAATGGTTGATTACAAAGAACTGCAACGAAAACGCAAAAAAGGAGATCCGGCGCCAGAAAAACCGGAAACACCTCCTTTTAAAATAGTATTTATTCCGGCGGACTGCTCCCATTCAAGAATGATAGAACATTTGCAAAACAACGGTGGAAATGGAATCATTTGCGAAACAGAAGCCGATACGATGAGTGGAGCAAAAAAGCAAGATTGGGGCGACTATTCACCCACCTTAAGAGCTGCATTTCACCATGAGAAAATCACATTTACCCGCAAAACCAACAATGAGTACATTGAGATTAATGATCCAAGGCTTGCTATGGCCTTATCAGGCACACCTGCCCAGGCACCGAAATTAATTTCATCGGCTGAAGATGGCTTATTTAGTCGCCTGCTCTTTTATGCCTATAAAAATGAAATTGTTTGGCAGGATCCATCACCGTTTAACAAGACTGTCGTTTTCAATGATCACTTTGAAAATCTGTCCGCCTGGGTTTTGGAGATGATAGGTTTTCTGGAGCAATCTCCTACCGATGTTCATTTAAGCCAGGAGCAATGGATTGAATTGAATCAGAATTTTGCCCGGTTATTGGCCGATGTAACAATTTTTACCGGTGAAGAAGCCAGCGGCGTTGTTTACCGCCTTGGGCTAATAATGTTCCGAATCTGTATGGTTTTTACTGCGCTAAGAAAGGTAGAGAACGGAGAAACAACTTTATCGGTCCAATGTTCCGATGAAGATTTCCGGAATGCACTTGCACTGGTGCAAACATATTTGCAGCATAGCATTCTCATGTTTAACAACCTACCCAAACAAAACGATACAATAAGTTTCCAGGGTGGAGATTATAAACGCAAATTCTTTGATTCCTTGCCGCACGAGTTTACCCGCAAACAAGCAGTTGAACTCGGTACCCAATACAAACTTGCAGCCCGAACAGTGGACGACATTTTGAAAACTGCAACTGGAAGCAATTTAGAGAAGGTGAAAGCGGGACTGTATCAAAAGAAAGTGGCGTAAGTTTATACACTTTATACAGTTTGTACGGTTTGTATTTTCAGTTATCAGTTCAAGCATGTACAAAATTGGATTCAAAAACCCCTAAAAATGAGCTGTATTTTGTTTTTTAATGAGCCGTAATTCATTTTTACTGATTGCAAACTTTGCAGGTTTGCAGACTTTGCAACTTTTGCAATCACAACTGCAATAAGCAGACCTATGCACAGAATCCATTCCATTAAAATCTTTTATGTCAAAAGTACAGAAAAATTGATTTATAAAGAAGAATTCACAATTTACCCCTACCTCGCAAATATACCGCGGTCTTCCCTTCCATATTTGCATCATGAGAAAAGATGAAACTGTTTATTGCTGACGAGCAGTTTCGCAAAATAGAATATGCTGCATTTGCCAAAAGACTCACGGATACTTTTGAAATTGCCGGAATAAATCGGAAAATGTTGGAAAGCACGTTGGATATCTGGACGTGGACTTATATGCCGGTGGAAATTGAACCTAGCAGTTTTGTGCAGTTGCTCTTGGAGTTATTCAACATTTAATATGAAAGTTATAGGTGCTACAAATTATATACTGTGGATGTATGACCCATTTAAATTAACATATTCTATTCGAGACTTAACTAAACCCCACAATTGGTCAAACTCACCTGACAAAGAATTTCTGGATATTGTGAAGTCTGTTTTCAAGACACTTCGGATTGGACCTGTGAATGATATTGGAGACATAATAAACCCAAGTGTTCTTGATGCTCGAGATGGATAATCTTTGGTAGTAAATAGGGATTGAGGTCAAAAAGATTTTTGGATTGAGGAGTTAAAGCCTCATTTTTTAGTAAGGATTTTAAAGTTGTCCACAATTTTAAAACACAACTTGTTGGTTTGCTTTGTTTTCAATTTTCAAATAAATAAATTAACAAATAAATCACAAATATCCCCATTAGTTATGAAATACATTTGTATTATGACCGTTTAAATTAAAGCCCAATGAATAAGTTTCATTTTTTTACCGATTACGACCTTTTGCAGACTCAATCATCGGGCGAGGCCTTTGGTCCGGCTGGAGTTGTAACAGTTGATAGTGTTGATAAAGATGCTTTTAGAATAACTAATCTACATTCCGCTGGATCTGTCCCACGAGCCTACGCCATTTGTGATGGAACGATTTGTGCCCAGATAGATGATAATGATAGCTCTTTAATTAATATTATTCTTAAGCCCTCGGTGCAGCCCTCAAATTGTTTTGTTCCAGTGCTGTACTATATCTATAAAGGTATAAAATTGGATTCTTTGGTTAATACAAGTACAATGAAAATTTCCGACTCTTCCACCATGCAGGTTGCTGAATCCATTCGAAATTCTCAAGAAGCGTGGAATGCGAGTTTTGATGAGCTAAATAATAACTCCCCAGGTACAACCACTGATAAAGCTTCTGCAAATTCCTTGGGTCTTCATTATACTGCTTCTGCAAGTTCTCCAAATCAAGTTTTAGGAACGGATCCTATTGATCTTCTATTTTACAGAGAAAATGTTGAATATCAGTTGCCAAACGTCCAAGCCGGATGGACTATTGGACAATTTGATTCAGAGGGCTTTGGATTGGAAATTATTTTAGAATCCGTGGCCTATAATCCAATTGTGAGCTTGGCACGCACATTAGAAAATTTTGTATTGGTGGATACTTTACCATCAACTCCCACACAGGCCGAGCAGTTTGGGCATTGGCATGACAAAGAAAGTTGTTTGAATTTTATGGATGTGGCAGCATTCTATGGTTCCATGTATTCCATCAAAGTCACCGCTACTGATTCGTCGGCCTCAACTGATAATTTTCAAGGGGAATCTGCATATGAAAATCTCATGGAAACATTTTACAACAAAAATAGAGTATACCTCGATATTAGGAATGAACATGATTTATCAATTGACTACTATGGTAATTATGGTCGGGATTTTGAAATTGCCTACGATGGATCATCGACTCCATCAGCTGATGAATATTATAAATTTGGCTGGCCAATTTTTATGATTCAAAATTCTGATTTCGCGAGCATTTCTGGTGACAAACAAGAGATTATTGTGGCCCTACCATCAGGCGATACAGATGAAAATGTAAACCCGATTTTGTATCTTCAACAAGGTAACACTCTAAACACTTTTGGCAAGGAAGTGATTTTTGAAAAGCGATTTATTTCTCTTACACTTGGAACGTTTAACTCGGCAAATGAAACTATTATTATTCCTTCTCATGCGACATTAAATGTGATCATGTCTTGCTATGTCAAAGCATACTATTTTAAGGAATACGATGTTTCAAATAATCTTGTTTCCTCAGGTACTGTTGTTCGTGGCTCAAATGAGTTAGATATTAAGCTTCCTTTGAGATCAACACTCAAATTTTCCAAAGCGGATTATTCTGCTTCAACATTGTGTACGAGTATTAGGTTGATCTATTTAAATGGATCCAAATGTTTGGCTAACATAATTAGGAGTGAAGATTCATCAACAATGACTTTTATCGTTCATCCATTTTATGTCAGCAAAAAATCTGAAATAATATCGAATAATATTACAAGTAAAATGGATTTGGCGGATTCTTTGGCTCTTTCATTTTCATACGTAGCTCGTGATATCAACATAGTTAAAGGTGAAATCATTAACGAAGAGCAAGATAGATGTTTTTTCGCCAATACAGGAAAAAAAGTCACGGATTATACTCTTTTGATTAATGTAGGCAGAACAGAGCTTGAGGGACTGCTTAAAAGCCAAACATACCTCTCTAAATATCCACTTTATTTATCAATTGATTCCATTGAACGACAGATTGAAATAACAGATGACGAAAAGCCTTATATTAAGATAGTTTTGTCTATTTGTGGATTTATAGAAACTAGTTCAAATTCTATTGAAGTAGCAAAAAGTACATCTTCTTTAACATTAATTTCATATGGCAATATTTAGTACAAATACGAGAACAAATGCATCAACTGTTCCAATACTTACAACAGTTGAAAATACTTATACCCCCGGAATCAGCAAAACAAATGAATTCAATGGTCAAACAGAAGAAACGCAATGTAGGTATGCAAGTTATGAAATTAAGAGGGTTATAACTTATCTGGATGCCTCTGATCCTGATGGAGTTTTTAATCAAAATGATAAAAAGACATTAAAATTCAAATACATATTTGATCTCAATGATATTTCGGTCTTATATGTTATCATTTCAGAGGAAATAAAAAGGGGGAGCACTGTTCTTAGCACTAAAATCACAAAGGTAAGAATTTTAGTTCATGAAAAAGGTATATTTAATGCGAATAGGACTAGCTATGATAACGATAATGTTTTAACCGGTCTGGGTATTTATTATGCTTTAATAATGAGGCCCGCATCAGATACAGATACAGCGGCTCACTTTGAATCAAATCCTACAAAATATCTTAAAAACGCAGGTGGTTTCTTTTCTTATAAGACAACTCCTAAAAACCTTTACACTTTTTTGAACAATGTATTTTATACAGATGCGCTTGTAACAGGCTCAGGCATTAGTAGAAAAGTTGATTACATTGGGGTTTCCAAAGGATACTTGATAAATCGTTTAATTGAAGAAGTTAAATCAGGTTTTTTAAATGTGTATTTTGTTGGCAATGTTTTTTCACCATTTACAAAAGATTATGTTGAATATTTGAACCCCATAGAGCACAGGCCTGCAATAGAACCCTATTATAAGGAGGTTCAATATTTTTGCCGTCAAAGGGGTTTGGCTGGGCTAAAAGCATTCACAAATAGCGATCCAAAAGGAATATGCAGATTTACTTCTGCACAGATGATTGAGTCAGATGATACAATTAGTTCCACAGAAAAACTTATGATTTACAATCGTTTCAAAAAAGAATCGGATGCCCTTACTATAGCTGCATTAGATGAAAGAAATCTTAGATTGGGAAAATTTTTATACGGTTTAATTGTTTTGTGGGAAGTTTCACTGAATCCAGATGCGAGTATTGTAACTGGTATTAAATTTAAAACTGGTGGATCTGATCCTTTAGCTGGAGATGATGAAAACAGATTCAACAACAATCGAATTATCAGCGATCTAAGACAATTAATAACAAATCCACCTTATAAAATAGGAAGTACTATTAATATTGAAAAAATCGAAATTCACGGACATACAGATGATGCAGGTGATACGGATGATTGTCATCCAGACGGTACCCATAAAAATGAAGTATTATCACAGGCTAGAGCAGACAAAATTCAGGCAGCCATTAGTGGATTTTCAGGATTAAGCACTCTAACAATAGAGGCAAAAGGCCATGGTTCGGCAATACCTGCTGTTGCAAATGTTCCAAAACTCGCTTGTGATGCAACGCCAGAAGTTAAAGCTGCCTACAAGGGCACCCCAGAAAATAGACGAGTTGAAATTAAAATAATCATGAAATCGAATATATGTTAAATAAGATTAAGTTTACAGTTATTATTTTGCTGTCTTGGGTCTTCAGTTTGCCTTTAAAATGCCAAATTGCACTGTCATATAGAACACAGTGCAAGCAGTATTATGAAGAACGGACATACAATTTAGCAGGATATACTAATCCCTCGAGTCATTTAGAACTCGTATCATTTTTTTACATCCGAGGTATAAAAGATAAAAAAATTCAGCAAAGAATTAATGATCAATTGCTTTTGATTTATTGTTTCCCAGAGAGTGAATATATTTCATCTTTAATGAATCAATATCAATCTATTGGTAGCTTGAATTCGAACCATGATAGTGTAAACTCTTGGAAAGGATTAACTGTGGAAAGCAAGAATTTGGTCAATGACAGCATCTATGAAGATCACATTATTTACCAGAATTCGGATAATATTTTAAATTTCTGTGATTCAACATTTTATGCATCAGATCGATCTCTTACAGGCGTCGATAATTATAAAGCAAAAAAAATAAGATCGTTAAGAAGCTGCATAATTGATGTATCTTGGACTATAGTTAAAAATGAGTATTTGTTACTAAACATTCATGCCGATGGCAGGGTGCTTCCAGAAGAATTTGCTTTTGAGACAATTGATCATAGATTAATGGAAATTGGCCAACAGGTTAAAAACTATGACACGTATCATAATGAATATTCTGTAATATTCGATTTAACTTCTGGATATATTCTCAACTTTTGGGATTTGATTAGGGAGAAACGAAGATATAAATTTATGGAATATTTTGATAAAATGAATAATGCTAAATATTCAAATGACAGTTTAATAAGGAAGTACAATTTTAATGTCGCCTTTCCAGATTCATTTTACAATGTAATATGGGAGTTGTACACTCATCATTACAAGGTGGATCCGGGTGATTCGGCTCTTTTTAAACCGAACTATGACTTCAGAAGAGTTGGTTTTTATGACCATTTGGGAACCAACCCTCTGTTTTACATGCCAACTGCGAAAGAAGATCGAACTAAATTGTATTTATCAGGTATAGGTCGATTTGGTCAGTATATCGTTTATCCTTATAGCCATTATAATTGGGGGAAGTATGCCTTAAACCCAGTCTATCAAACCAATGCAATTCGATTATCCAAGGTTAAATTGAAGAAATATATGAAACCTAAGTATTACAAAATATTTTACAACTAATGGCTACTTATTATCCGCTACTTACTGATTTATTTGAGGTTGATCCAGAAGTTGTTCCTTTCATTGATTCCTGTGATCTTGATGACCTATTGCCAGGTGTTTTCTACAAAAACCTGCAATCTTCAGTCAGTCCAGACAACAGCTCACATTATTACGCCTTTGAGATAATAGTCGGTAAATCCCTCAACCTATCTCCCTTTGGATTGAATGATTTTGAACTTTCATTGAATGGTTCTGACCCACTAATGGTTGGATTTGAGTATGAGATCAAAATTCTGAAATATATAAATTCGTTCTCTACATTTACAAAGTTTGGTGGAGAGTTGGCAGATTTATATTCAACTATACAAAAAATATTTCAATTGAATAGTGCAGATCTATTAGCAAGGATTATTGAATTATTCGTTTTTGAAGATGAGACAAATGACAGTGTTGGAGTATTTATTGAGAATTTCAATTCCAAAAATAGCCCAGGTATTGATATTGTTAACAACAATATATCTGATTACTCTGAAAATCTCAAAGATATTGTTGACCAAATAGAATCCCAGGATTTAGATCTGGTCTCAATTTTATTTGATGATTATATACAGGAGTTTAAAGATCTGGAACAAATTGTGAAAAAGTTTTCAGGATCTAGTCTCGATCAGCTTTTGAAGGATTGGCTTTTACCAAAATTCAGACTTACCATAGATAATTTAGGAGTCTCATTGGAATTCCCTGAAAAATACTTAAAACCAATTGATGAAAATAATGAAGTTATACCGAATGAGAAATCAAAATTAACATTCAATGCCGGAAATCTGGAGGTTAGCAGTGATGGGGGGATTTCATTTGAAAACTTGTCATCATTTGATTTTCAGAGGTCATTAATTGGTGATTCTGGATTCATTTTAGAGGTTAATGACCTCAGAATTGACCTATCTAGGACAAAGAATATTCCTGAAGCTGATGCTGATGGAAGGCCTGTAGATTTTATAGGTTGCTACATTTATGAATCAACAATTGGATTGCCAAAAAGTTGGTCTGAAAATTCTGGAACTGATTCTACTGCCGAAATAAAAGCCCGTAATTTACTTATTGGTACAGGTGGTATTTCAGGGACGATTTCACTTGAAGCCATTGACCCTGATAATGAAGACCCTGCTTTAATTCAAAAGAAATTAGGGGACTTTGAAGTAAAACTGGATGATGTAAGTGTTACCTTTCATCAAAATTCAATAGTTGATTCCCGAATTCACGGTTCTATAAAAATCCCTGGTTTCAAGCGCGAAGTTCCAGTCCCTGAAAATGAAGAACCGCCCGAAGAACCTGAATACGAAGATGTATGGATAGATATTGAGGCATTCATAGGCACCGGCGGTGATTTTGGAATTACCGCAAGCATAGATGAAGGATATGAAATTCTCCTACCGGATGTTCTAAAAATTACCATTCTATCCCTCGGATATTTCAAGCGAAGCGAGAAACACGGTTTCAAAGTGAGTGGTTTGCTGGACATTTTAGCCACAATGGACGGGGTGCAATTGGAAGGGTTACCTAAAAAAATACCGGTTCCGGATTTAATAATATGGGATGATGGGAAAATTGAAATCCCGAAAGATGTAATAAAACTGCCCAAGGCAGTTAAGCTGAAAGTTGGACCTGTTACTTTATCTGTCTCAGATATTGGATTCGGATCATACCAACAAAAGCACAAAGAATCCGGCGGCGAAGAATATTTGCGACAGTATAAATTTTTCGGATTCAGCGGTTCGTTAAATACCGGTCCTGGTGGAGTATCGGTAAGCGGAGATGGAGTAAAATTCTATTATACGGTTGATAATAATAACGATGAAAATGTAGGCCCAATTAAAACACCTCACCGATTTTTAAGGATACAAGGTATTGGAATTGATATAAAAATACCAGGGACAGCCAAAAAACCCGAAGATGCTCAGTTATTGCTTAAAGGATATTTGGCGATGCGCAATGCGCCAGCGCCAAATAATACAGCAAACGCTAACCCGAATCCGCAACGGGAGTATTTAGGCAATGTGGACTTTGCATTAAATAAGATTAAACTTTACGGCTCCGCTGCCATGCGCATCAATCCGGATGTGCCAGCATTTTTAGTGGATGTAAATGTGGATTTGCCGCAAGGGATTCCACTAGGCACTACCGGTCTTGCAATAAAAGGATTCCGAGGGTTGGTTGGACAGAAATATTTGCCAGACAAAGCTGAGACCAAAGAATGGTGGCAATATTACAAAGACCCTGCGCTGGGGATTGGGTTTAAAAAGTTCAAACAAGATGATGGATTTTCTCTGGGTGCTGGTGTTGCGTTCGAAACTCAGCCAGACAAGGGAAAAGCGGTTTCCGGAAAAGTGTTTTTTCTACTCGGTTTGCCCGATGTTTTTTTACTTCAAGGTCAGGCAGGATTTTTAGAAGGTTCCCAAAAGCTAAACGACCCGGCGGATCCTCCATTTCAAGCATTAATTGCTATAGATAAACATTCAATCAAATCTACGCTTGGTGTAAAATATTACATTCCAAATGAACAACCACAGGATGGAGAAGACGATACATCGGGAAAAGTGGCTACCATTGACGGCAAAGCAGAAATGGCCTTTTTCTTTAACAATGCTTCTGGTTGGTATGTGAATATTGGCAAAGACCTTCCTGAATCTGAGAGAATCAAAGCTCGGATTTTAGACCTTTTTGATGCCTATGCCTTTACAATGATCACAAAAAGAGGCATTCAATTAGGAGCAGGAGCCAAATTTGAATTTGAAAGAAATTTTGCCAAAATTGTAAAAATAGTAGCAGGTGCGTATGTTGATGTTCGTGGCAAAATCAGCTTTAAACCATCTCAGATTGGCGGTTCTATTACTTTGGGCGGTTATGCTTATGCAAGTGTTTTGAAATTCAAACTGGGTATTGCTCTGCAATCTTACCTGAGTGCCGAAGTAAACCAGCCCTATATGGTCACAGGCAAAATGGGAGTTACTCTGGAATTGCCCAAACCGATGAAGGGCAAATCCTTCGAAATTGAATTTACCTGGATTCGATCACTCAGTAAAAATCAAGATCCATTCCAGATTTTATCTGCTCCAGTTCCTGAAGCATTACCTGCAAAAGCAAGCAATATGCTTACCGGGGAAAATTTCGCGCTAAATTATTCTATCTCCGAATTTACCGAAAGTGATGAAATTCCAGAAATTCCGGCTCCCACAGATTCAGCATGGCATGGGGCTTTTGCTGATTTTACTGTTCCATTAGATAGTTTTATTGACGTCACTTTTGATCGCAGCGTAGAAAGCAGCGGTGAATACGATGGAGAAACAGGATCGGTTGCTGTATATGGAAATATAGAAGGAACAGAGCATATTGAAATGATTCCTCCGCAAAAAGGGATACTGGATCAGGTAAAACATGAATTGGCTTTGGTCAATGTAAAAATCAACTATTGGAACGGTTCAGCCTGGGCTCCGTATTTCCCCTATGATTCCATTTCCTCATTACAAGAAGTTCCTGAAGTAATTACCGCCCTTGGAAGTGATGCCACATTTTTGAAGCAATTGCCAGTTGCCTATTGGCAAGCAGTTGAACAAGGCAAGAAAAGCAATTTGCGCATTATGGGACGAAATATGTTTCCTATATGTCCAAGTTTTTACCAGGCACACACAAGCTCGAATCGCTGGGATATGGAGAAAACATAGTTACTTGTGAACAAAACGGTATCTCCGAAATCGCTGTCAATTGGGAAGGAATTAGTGCAAACACAGAATACGAAAATAACACTCGTGTCCAATACCAGAATGTTTTTATACTTCCCAAAAGTAAAAACGCCGTTGTAAAAGCACAAAGCAACGATTTTGGTAAAACCAACGGCCTTGAATTGTCCAGCCCCGATGGGATGGAAATTATCTTTCCGGAATCCGTGAGTAAAATTTTGCCTAAAGTTAGCAGCGAAAACAATGTTGTAGTTTTTACTTGGTATAAAAAAATATCTTCTGAGGTTGATGAAAATTACAGACCTATTTACAATTATTCAAAAGTTGCGGAAGATGTTGTGGATGCGAATAACTTAAGCGATTATGAAGGATATAATAATCCAGAAATTCCCATCGATAAATTGGTTATTTCTATTATACCAGGTCCGTCTGAATCCGTTTTTACGGATGATTTGCGGCTTGGTGTTAATTGGTATCCACCACAAATTAATCCGGCCTCAGATTGGACAATAATGAGTGGGGATAATTTTCAATTGGATGATTTTATGATGTTTGAAAAAGCACTAACTGAAGGTGAAATTACTGACTGGAAAAATGCAAATAACTTGCCTGCAAACCCAATTGCGCATTATAAATTTGATGGCAATTTAGATGATAGTGGCAAATATGAATTCGATGGTTCAGGCCCAGGAACAATTGCTTATTCAAAGGATAGATTTAATCAATCAAGCAAATCAATTTTATTCACGCATTCGACAGCTTTCAGTGTGGATCACAATGATAGATTATGTCAGGATGTAGGTAATTTTAGCATTGGTTTTTGGTTCAGGAATCCAACCCAAATGAAGGATAAAACCGCATTGTTTTTCCCTGTTTTTACCAAAATGGGGTTCATGACTACTTCGCCATATAATGTTTATTACAATCAATTGTGGTTGGAGGCGGAGGTAGATTATTTTAATAATTACAATTTTAACATAGGTTTTTACCGAGATTCAGAAATGGAATGGATGTCACTCAACAATTGGGAACAAAGTATTTCTGCGGATAATAATTGGCACCATGTTACTTTGGTTGGCGATAGATATTCTAAAAAACTACACTTGTACTGGGATGGTAAGAAAACCCAAACAACTGACATTGAATTGTTTACCAATGATCCAATCGAAGATGTATGCCAGGCTTTTGTTCATGAAATTACCTATTTGGATGCGGAATCACACCATTTTAACTTGAAGATTCCAGGCCAGTCTCAAATCAATACCGAAAATCAAAAAATGGCAGATGCTTTGACCAAAACCATTCAACCGGTTTGGAGACCCGATACGAAGTATGCCATTCAACTTTCATACAAAGACAAAGTAGACGGAACTGAACATTATCAGCATTATCATCTTGGTTTTCAAACCCGAGGACCAATCGGGCATTTTCATCAAACGCAGGAAGCTTATGCTGCTCTAAAAGCAGACAACAGGCAAGATGAATATAAACTTGCAGGATTGCAACATTACCTGGATTTTGATAGATGCGTGCCGCCTGCAAATGGGGATTTACAAAAAGCAAAGCCGGTTTATTATTCAGAACCTTCATTGAAATTATTCTTTAACCGTCCATATGCCTATGTTTTTTACAACAATTGGGTTTCCATGACAGGTTTGGATGCGATTACATCTGAGCTGAAACTAGCGGTCAAAGATGCCACCGGGGATTTGGATGCCGATGCCTTGGAAGGAACTTGGATACAACGAAATGGGCAGACAATAAAAACGGAAGACGAATCTATGTTATTGCGCCTGGCAGCAAGAGGTGAAAATTGCTCTGGATTACCAACCGAAATTACTAAAATTAATTACATGTCGGAATATGTTTTGCCGGATTTAGAGCCTGGAAAACTTTATACTGCAATCTATAATGCGGAATACAAAATTGGCAGCGGGGACATAGAATCCGAGCAGGTTCACACACATGTATTTAACACATCGCGTTATCCGGATTTTGAATCCCATATCAATAGCTTTGTTATTTACAATGAAAACGATATTGTAAAGAAGGCAGTTTTTGCGCTATCATCCGCGTTCGAATCAGGACAGATTACTATTGCAAAAAGCATTTTCAATACAAATGGTGGCTCAGATGAAATGCTAATCAAAGAATACTCTGAGATCTATGATCGTTTGCTATTTGGAGGCTTAGAGATCAAACAACCAGATGCCCCGATTTGCACTGAAGTAACGCGTATTTATAATTCCACCACAGAAAAAACAATTGGTCTTTTACTCCGCAGCCCAGAACCATTTGTTGACCCAAGGATGGGAATATTACAATTGGCCATTACACCCCCACTTTCAATGTCAATTACCCTTGGAAATAGTACAATTGATAATAATTATTCTATGATATTCAGTAACGACAAAACATCAGTATTCATTTCAAATAAAGATTTTGATATACCTGAGGGTACAGTCAGTCTGGAGTTTACCAATGTCGTTTTTGATGGTGATTCTTATAGCCAAACCGGAGATCCTGTTTCATTGGTGTTTTCTTTATCTAATGATTAAAAAATATGAGTTACGCTTATTTAAAAATTAAAGAAATTCGCCTTACCGGAAGTGAGGATTTTGAGAATGAAAACTTCAATCTGACCTATTCAATTAATAGCGGTGCCCCACAACAAATAACAGCGAATTTAAGGCGCAATAATTATTCAATACTAGATCTTAGATTATTGGAATCAACTTATAGCACTGAAAACGAAGTATCAATTATACTTACCATTTCTCATTTGGGCTATAACCTTGCAACTGCGCCAAGTACATTTTCAATGAATTTTACTTCAGCTACAGAATGGGGAACGGCACAGAAAGAATTGACAATGGTGGATATAAATGATGAAGACAAGGTTGCCAATTTTTTAGTCGTTTATGAATTCACTCCATATCCAGCATTAATTGCAGAATACAAAGCAATGGTAGATTGTTTAAAAAGATTAAATGAATTTCGCGATATTTTTTCTACCAATCAAACCATTTCGGATTTGCTTTCAACTTTAGAAACTGACCAACTTTCCGATCTTTTTGATGCATACGGTGATGCAGCGACGAATTTGAGTATTTCTATTCCAGCATTTAATGAAGAATTAAATTTATCTGAAAATGCAATTGCCCTTGATAGCGCAAATGTGCAGATTTACTCCATCTGGAATGAGTCTACAATTGGCAGCACTATAATTGGTGACATGCAAAGCAAATTCACGGCTTTCAAAAACACTTTTGACCAGATTATGGAGATGCTTAATTCATTGGGATTATTTATTTGTGATAAATTTTATCGTTGGAAAGGTCCCGGTGAATTATTCAATAATTACGAGGAATTGGCTTCCTGCCTTTGTCAGTATGAATCAATGTATATGACACTTTCACCTCCAGCAAAATCCAAAGTTGATGGACTAAGAAACAAACTGTCTGCTTACTTAACAGACTTATACTCTTTTGCCCAAGAAAAAGGATATGTAGGCAGTATTCCTTCGCCCTATCCAAGTAATATGTGTGATTTGTATCGCTATATAAAAGACATTCTAAGCTGGATCAAATCTGATTATAACCAAAAACTGGCCTAATTCATTATGACAAAATTGAAACGTTTAGAATCGCATGTATTGGAAACCCTTCGCCTGGGTTTGGTTGATATTCTCGCAGATATTGAAGATTTAAAGAACACCCATGGAGGCATTTGCAATCCTCCCTCAAGCAGCATCATTGCACCAGAGGCTATCATTCAGTCTGGAAATATTTATTTGCAGGCCGCAGGTTCGGATGGGGCAGATGACACAGTGGAAGGTGTTCAATTGCGGTGGTCTCTGACTGGAGTAATTGGTGAAAATCATATCCCAAAAGGTACAACAGCCAACGAGAATGAGAGCTATTATGCGGACTTTGGTTATACCAAAAACGATGACTATGTAAAAATTTACAAGTGCAACTATACCAATACCGTACCCGTTGATTTTGATTTGTCATCAGTTACCCCTGATTTGATAATTGATTCCGGAGAAACCCGGCAATGGTCTTTCCAGATTGCAAATACCTATTCAAGTAAGACTATAAACAATACCGTAGTTTTCAATTTTCCTGATGTTCAATTTTATGATACGATTTCAGTTAATCCGGCAACGGATCCGCTGGATTTTATTGCACAGTATAACAATTTTATTGAAATTTCAGTATTAAACCGTCTGTGTTTTGCGGCTGAAATAAATATTGACAGTGTAATGGGAATGCCCACATCATGTAAATATGAAACCATTTATGTTAGTGAAATCCAATCAACAGACCGCGTAATTACTAGCCGAAAAACACTAAACCCTAATAGTGGGCTGAATATATCTCATCGAATTGTGGGAGAAAATATTGCAACAATCCGAATTCAGTTTACCAGCGGAACCCCATCAACCATTAAATTGGAAACATATGAAGATTTTATTCGTACCCGCGATACCTGGGACAGTGTGGGTGAATTCGGATTGACACTGGACGATAGTGCGGCAATATTAAGATTTGAAGATGCTGCAACTGGAGTTAATATAGATAACCAATGGCCGCGGTATAATGACGGGATAACTGTAAAGTCTTCTAATTATTCCTCAAAGTGGGAAGATGAAGGTGGAATCAAAGACGGTCTAATTTCTTATCTCAATGCAAGCAAAACGGATCTGAGAGCCAATGCAAGATTCACCAATGAAATTGGAGAATCCGATGCATCGTCTATGACAGTCAGCATGGTAGATATGCTAAATATTGCGGCTATGGATTATCATGTAGCTCGAATGTTGGGACTTGGTTATATAGATGTAAATCCGCCTGTGACGGATAAAGCCGTTTATATCGCCATTTATACAACCCATGTTGCTTTACCCACCTTGAGAGAAAAAGCAACATTAGGTGACCATATTTTCATGTCATTGCCTACGGATAAAACAGATTACAGGCTACCGCCAACACCCAAAGCCTTATCTGTTGGCTACGGATTTAATAACCTTGATCCTTGCACGGCCAAAGACATTTGTGATGAGAATGGATATTCAAAAATTGATGAGGCTCGGTTTATCAATTTAAATCGTGAAAGCTATGACCATGAAATTCCATTCGAAACTTTTTTTGAGGAGAATACTGAGTTTGACGTGACAGAGTTGGCCCTTCCTGTTTTGTATGGAGTGGAATACAAAGCCCAGTCTGCATCTGATTTTGTTAAACCCGAAATAACATCCAATAGTGACGAATACAAGGATTATGATGTAGATGAAAGTGGAGGCACAAATGAGACCATTCCCATTCCAGCCAGCGCCAAAAACCCTATTTATATTCATACGGAAACCCAAGCAGGAATCCATCAATATGCCCTTTATGCAATAAATTGGTTTAGTCGGGTTTCTCCTGTATGCGAAACGTTAAGTGAAACCAATGAGACTGCGTTTAATGGTGTTTTCAGAATACAAAATCCAGTTGATATTGCTGCCCAATATATTCAGGAAGAAACACCACTTATTTTTTCTACGCAGCAAGAACAAACAGACTTGGAAAGCAGAAAAACGGCTAACCCAAGTGCAGATAATTATTGGACAAGAATCTCATTCAATTGGTGTCACCTTCAAAAATTGGCTTATCAAACCGCAGATACTCTGGAATTTTATTTCAGAGAGGATGCAGCTATGCAGGTACTAGGAAGAATAAGCGCAGTGGTTGAAGATCAAACAACTCATACATGCCAGGTAAGCGTGGAAAGTTATGACGTAGTTACCGGGAGAAGTGTTGAAACCGTAATTCCTTCCTTGTCTTCCGGTGATATTGACAAATTTATAGGTAGTCAGCTATCAACTCCAGAAGGTTTTTTTGAAATCACAAATATTTCTGTTGCCAGTAATATTCCCACCTTCGTGGTCAAACAAAATCTTGAAAAACAAACCTATGTGGATCCTGATAGAAAAGGAGAAATCTCAACTCGTTGTAAATATATCAATCCAGTCGTTGGGTCACGTTTCAGCACTAGCGAAAATCTGAATAATCCCGACAACTGGACAAAACTGGACCGCACCCTCACCCTGGTAGATTTTAGCAATCAAGAAGAGACGATTACAAATTCTGACGGAACACAAACTACATTTGTTGTTGGTGGTATTGCTGAAAATGCCAATGTGAGCTTGATTGAGACCATTGACGACGAAGATCAAATGCCAGGGCTGTTCAAAGTTGTATTTTCAAGCAATCCGTTGGATGATCATCCCGAATCGGAAACCGGCCATGTATATTGGTATAAGGGAATCCTACGGATTCCTGAGTCTGGAACTGGGCGCAATAAAGCCTTGCCTGTGCTTAAAACCGAGGAAGTAGATGGAGACCTCATAGTTTGGGCTTATGATCCGGAATACAGCCTAGATGATTCATACATCCCTCTTGAAAACGGAAGCGGTGTTGCAGTAAATTACCATCCTGGATATCGCTTATACCTGGAACCTGAAAACAGTGTTTTCGACAAAGAAATTCTCCAGAATTATGGAATTGAGGATAAAAAAATATGCTATTTGGCGGTGCGGGCAGTAGATTCAAGCAATGCGGCCACTTCTGCTATCAGTGAATCAATTCCTTTGCTTTCATTGAAATCCAGTACCCCATTGGTACAAAACAAGCCCATTGGCCCCAAATACGCAACAAGGCCGGATAAGTTCGGAAAATCTACTTACAGCATGGATTTGGAGATAGAAACAGCACCATTCTCCCTTATTTTTTCACGCAGCAATGATTCAGATATTCTGGATGCACTATATTTAGCAGAAACCATCGCATCCATTCATGCATCTATTGCGTCTTTGGAAACCAATGAACATGAAGCCGACAGGTATTATGATCTTGTAAACTTGATTTTCGATACCGATGAAGAGCATACAGAAGAATTTAACGAGTATGATGGTTATAGGATGCCGGTACCGGATAAAATCATATTTGAAAATGAGGAAACCTTTGAAGAAAAAATTGCAGTTTGGAAACTGGCTGTAGAAAATGAATTTATTGCCATAACAGAGCAGCCTGTGATGTATGATTTTCTAAAAGATGATAATACACCAACAGAAGGCAAAGCT
Source organism: Flavobacteriales bacterium (assembly GCA_040376005.1). Classification (GTDB taxonomy): domain Bacteria; phylum Bacteroidota; class Bacteroidia; order NS11-12g; family UBA955; genus JAGXTF01. The sequence continues at coordinate 1,516 of JBEIRK010000011.1, read as the reverse complement.
CCTGTAATTCGTAATGCTAATAATGAACTACTGGATGCAGATGATGAAGCGTTTGACCCCTATCCATTTGCCCGCAAGTACTCCAACGACAGCATAGATTATGTAAGGATTACCGATTTTAACCTCAATGGAGCATCCAGGAACTATTATTTCTACATGGCCCAGGAGGTAAGCAACAAATTGAAAATGAGTGAACCTGGACTCATCGCAGGGCCTGTTTATCTTATTAACACTTTGCCAATGTCAGCACCTTATGTGCGCAAGGTAGAAACAGTGCTGGCAAACCCTTATTTGGAAACCGGACCAGGAATACGCTTTGAAATCAATCCTTACATAGACACTGAAGGAGTAACCCATGTGGCTATTTATCGCTGCCTTACCATCGAAGAGGCCCAGTCCACCCGTACAATGAAACTAGCAAAAATCGTTTCTACTCAAAATGCAATTCTAGATGATTTTGAAGGTGAGGAAGTGATTCCGTTCGGGGATGATATTTATTATCGTCTTGTAGCTTTAAGGAAAATAAAAAATGAACGTGATGAGGATGAATTTGTTCCTTCAATACCCTCAGAAATAAAAATAGTTCAGGTTGTGGATTCAATAAATCCTGAACCACCGGAAATCACTGCTAATATAGGTTCAACGTCTTCCAGCCCTGATAAACTTAACAATGTTGAGCTTTCCTGGGATAACAATACATACAAGGGCATACACCTTGTACAAGATGTCCGATTTCGGTCAATGGCAACTGGTGCAGAAATATGACTATACCGATGCTCCAATGAGTTATGAATACACAGCTCTGGATAAACAAGATGAAGATGGTGATACAATCTACCACCGTTTTAAAGTTGTTGCCGAAAACAGGAATGGGTTGCTAAGTTTAGAAGAAAAGATATTGACGCTTTAAGGTATTAAAAAAGCACATTTGTGGTACTAAAAGGATTATTTTTGGTATAAATTTGAGTATTATTACCTATTTATCTGGAGTTAATATTACGAATAATTTTCGACCAAAAATAAAAGTAAATAATTGAAAAGTAGAATCAATTTTTTTTTATAGCTTCTTCGATTGTGATTGTTGGAATTGCAACTTCCAGCATAACTGCACCTTTGTTTAAGAACTTGCCGTAAGATATGCATATAGGAGAATTCTTGCAATTGGTAGTTGACAAGGTTGGATTTCGGCTCGGTTTACAAGAGTTATAAACACCTTTTTGGCCAATTTGTCGCCAAACCTGTCAAAAGCCAATGTTTGCAAATTGTTTGCACAAGGCCTTGGAAACAGGGCAAAAAAGAAGGATTTCAATCGCTTGAAACCCTTGTCTGTACTGTTGTGGGCCCACTTGGAATCGAACCAAGCACCTACTGATTATGAGTCAGTTGCTCTAACCGAATGAGCTATAGGCCCGTATACTTTTGACATTTTATGGTTGTCGAACCGAACACCTACTGTGCCGATAACCATCGGCAGAGTCAGTTGCTCTAACCGAATGAGCTATAGGCCCGTATACTC
>JBEIRK010000053.1:0-17163 GCA_040376005.1 Flavobacteriales bacterium | reverse complement strand
TGGCCTTTGATACCATTAACTTCAACAAAATCTCCAATTCTATAGTTATCACCAAACATTAAGATCATTCCATTTAATCCGTTCAGTATATAGTCTTTAAAAACGATTGCAAGTGCGGCTGCAATAATCGTTATGCTATAGAAAAACTCTTTAACGGTGATGTCGAGAATATGAAGAATAACAAAAAACAGCCACATACCCGTAATCATCATCGTAAGATTATTAATACCCGTAATGAAGTTATCTCGCTTTTTTAAGCCTTTTCTTCTTTTATATATTCCGATAATGAGCTTGCGCGTAATAAATAGCGATATAATCAGGAATAAGTAGGGTTTATACTCCCTTAGTAGTGGCAAAATATCTAGTCGGAAGTCCATGCTACAAATAAAGTATACTTTTCATAATCTAAGGGTGGGTATTTTTTGAAATTGAACGAAATTCGCAGTTCTTGGAAACAGCCATTCCTATTTTTGATTTAGAATGTATAGCGGGTACGCACCGCTGCTTGCGGTTGCCAACTGAAGGCATCTTGATAATTAGTGACTGTCACTTCGGAAAAGCAACCCATTTTAGAAAGCACAATTTACCTATTCCCCAAGCCGCTGCTGTGAGTGATTTTCGAGTTTTATATGATTTGCTCCTGCTGTGGAAACCCAATATCTGCGTATTTCTAGGCGATTTATTTCACAGTACAAAGAACAAAGAATGGCAGTGGTTGGCAGAAGCCTTAGCGCATTTTCCAAGTTGCAAGTTTATTTTGGTACAAGGGAACCACGATATTTTAGACCCTGAGATATATAGGCAGGCAGGTATTGAATTGACCCCAACACGAGAACTATCTGCCGGGATTGTGCTGAGCCATGAACCCATTGAAAGTGCTGCATTCAATATCTGTGGACACATCCATCCTGGTATTGCATTGCATGGTAAAGCCAGGCAGAGGATGAGACTTCCCTGCTATTTCAAAACTGCAAAACGATTGTATATGCCTGCATTTGGTGGGCTGACAGGACATGTAGATATGGGAAGAATAGAAAAAGAAGGCAGCGCATGGTGTTTTACCGAGACTGAAATCTTCGGGCCTATTGAGGTAAAATACTAAGATTATCCATTCATACTTACAAGAAACTCGCCATTGTCGCGGGTATTCTGCATGTATTTCAAGAATGTATTCATAGCTTCTTCGCTATTCATATCCGCCAAGTGGTTTCTTAGCACCCACATTCTTTGTAGGGTGGTTTTATCAATCAACAAATCTTCCCTGCGCGTGCTAGAAGCAAGAATATCGATAGCTGGGAAAATACGCTTATTGGAAAGTTTGCGATCCAATTGCAATTCCATATTGCCCGTACCTTTAAATTCTTCAAAAATAACTTCATCCATTTTTGAACCGGTATCTGTCAGTGCTGTTGCGATAATGGTAAGCGATCCACCGCCTTCAATATTTCGGGCTGCGCCAAAAAATCTTTTGGGTTTGTGAAGCGCATTGGCATCCACACCACCTGACAATATTTTACCTGATGCAGGTTGAACGGTGTTATAGGCTCTTGCCAAACGGGTGATTGAATCTAAAAGAATAACAACATCATGGCCGCATTCCACTAGGCGCTTCGCCTTTTCAAGTACCATATTACTAAGCTTCACATGCTTATCTGCAGGTTCATCAAATGTAGATGCAATAACCTCAGCGCGCACGTGACGTGCCATATCTGTTACTTCTTCAGGTCTTTCATCCACCAACAATATCATCATATACACCTCAGGATGGTTTTTGGCAATGGCATTGGCAATGCCTTGAAGCAACCAGGTTTTACCCGTCTTGGGTTGTGAAACAATCAAACCCCTTTGGCCTTTACCAATGGGACTTATCAAGTCAATTATACGATTCGAGTAATGTTTGGGATCATCACATAAATTGAGCTTTTCGTTCGGGAAAAGCGGCGTAAGATGTTCAAAGCTTACCCTATCGCGCACTTCTTCAAGTGTGCGTCCATTTACCGATTCAATTTTTACAAGACAGAAATACTTCTCGTTATCCTTAGGCGGGCGAATGCTTCCTTTAACGGTATCCCCTGTTTTCAAACCATTTTGTTTGATCATAAAACCGGGTACATACACATCATCAGGTGATGCCATATAGTTGTAATCAGGTGAACGCAAAAATCCATATCCATCGGGTACGGTTTCGAGCACACCTTGGGTTACAACAACTCCTTCCAATTCAAAAACAGGGGCTATCTTTTCGCGATTTGGGCGGTCATCTTCCTGTTTCTTTTGGTCTTCGTTTTGGGGTGGTTGTTGATTTTGATTCTGGTTTTGGTTCTGATTCTCCTTATTCCTTGGTGGATGTTGGTTTCTTGGAGGATGTTGATTTCTTGGGGCTTCCGTTTTTGCAACAATTTCCTTAACGGGTTCTTGCGCTGTTTTATCCACCACTTCTTCAATTACAGGTTGTTCCTCATCCGGAACAGGTGGGAAAAATGAATCTAAATCATTTTCAGTGATACGAACATCTTCTAAAGGCTTTTGCTTAGGGAAGTTCCTATCTTTATTCTGCGGGGGTGCTGCTTCTTTTGCTGGTGTTACGATTTCTTCACTTACAGGTTTTTTAAAACGTTGGCGTTTGTTTTTGTCTGCATTTGATTTGTCCGATTCTTCAGCAGGGGGGGCTTGTGTATTTTGCTTAGCCAATTCAATTGAACTGGTAATTGCCTCTATAAGTTCATTTTTTTTGAGTTTAGCAGCATTTGCTACTTCAAGAGTTTCTGCCAGTTGTTTTAATTCGGCAACTGACATTTTAGATAGGTCTGGTTGAGACGCCATGAATAGTTTATGTATATGAAATTAGGCTCCGGGGAGTGTTAATAAGTGGGTGTGTGATTCAGGCAAAAAGAAGAATTCTATCGCCTTCCGAATGCAATATTAAGTCATTTTAATGACTTCCACTAAAAAAAACCAATATTTTATGCGTCTAACTCACCGGCAATCACATTCATACTGCTCATGGTGAGAATAGCATCACTCAGCACACTGCCTTTTACCATTTCAGGGTAGGCCTGATAGTAAATGAAGCAAGGTCTTCTGAAGTGCAATCTGTAAGGAGTACGGCCGCCATCGGAAATCAGATAATAACCCAATTCTCCATTGGCACCTTCTACACTATGGTAAACTTCACCTGCAGGAATTGGTGTTTCACCCATAACAATTTTGAAATGGTAAATCAAGGCTTCCATGCTGGTATACACTTCCTCTTTGGGGGGAAGGTAAAACGAGGGAACATCTGCATGAAATTCACCTTGAGGCATATTTTCGAGTGCTTGATGGATGATGCGTAGACTTTGACGAATTTCTTCTTGGCGAACCATAAATCTGTCGTAGGTATCGCCATCTTTTCCGATAGGAACATCAAAATCAAAATCTTGATAGCTGCTATAGGGATTCATTACACGTACATCATAATCTACACCTGCAGCGCGAAGATTCGGACCTGCAAAACTGTAATTCAATGCACGGTCTCCAGTTATAGGACCCGCTTTGATGACCCTGTCCATGAAGATTCTGTTTCTCGAAAGCAGGTTATCAAATTCCTGAAACTTAGCAGGAAATTCTTTAAGCCAGCTGCGCAGTTTCTGCATAAAAGCTGGGCTAAAATCTCTTTCAAAGCCTCCGATTCTGCCGATATTCGTAGTGAGTCGTGCACCACAAACTTCCTCGTACATATCGTAGATTTTTTCGCGTTCCTGGAACATATAGGTAAATCCAGTAAGCGCGCCTGTGTCCACACCAATTACGGAGTTGCACACCAAGTGGTCCGCAATACGGGCCAACTCCATGATAACCACGCGCATGTAGTCTACTCTTTTGGGCACTTCCACTCCGATAAGTTTTTCAACTGTCATGTGCCAACCCAAATTATTGATTGGGGAAGAGCAGTAATTCAGACGGTCAGTAATGGGTGTAATTTGGTTGTAAGGTCTTCTTTCAGCGAGCTTTTCAAAAGCCCTGTGTATATAACCAATAGTAGGTTCGGCACTAATAATGCGTTCCCCGTCTACTTTCATGATGTTTTGAAATACACCGTGGGTTGCAGGGTGTGTAGGTCCAAGGTTCAGGGTTGCAATTTCCCCATCTATGGTTTCGGTACTTATGAGCTGCCCAGAGCCCTTAATCATCATATCACTCATCTTCCAAAATATTTATCCGCTTTATCGGTGCGGGTTTCATCTTCCAAGGCGAATTCTTTTCTCAATGGGAAATAATCCATTTCATCCATATTCAATATGCGTCGCATATCGGGATGACCTGTAAAATTCACTCCATAAAAATCGTAAGTCTCTCTCTCCATCCAATTTGCACCACTGAACAAAGGTGTAAGCGTTGCAATTTCAGGCTTCTCTATGGGTAAAAATGCCTTAAGACGCAAGCGAATATTGTTGATTAAGCTATGGATGTGATACACTACAGCAATTTCACGACCCTCTTGTTCAGGATAGTGCACGGCGCAGAGATCCGTCAAATAATCCATGCGCAGGCTGTTGTGGTTTTTCAACCACTCAATCACTGCGTAGGCATCATTTGCATTCACTTCAATATTCAACATACCATAAGTTTCTTCAGAAGAAACCACAGCAGTAGCAAACTGTGTTTGAATTGCTTCCAAGAGAGATGGGTTATTCCAGTCTGCCATTATCAAGAAGTTTGAATATGATAACTTTCAAGCATTTTCTTGTACTCATCTGTATCTCTGCGACGAATACTTTCACTCTTGACCATTTCTTGAATTTTGATAAGGCCGTCAATGATTTGTTCCGGACGCGGAGGGCAACCCGGAACGTAGACATCAACAGGAATCACTTTGTCAATGCCTTGCAACACAGAGTAAGTATCAAAAATACCACCGCTGCAGGCGCAAGCACCCACACTCATCACCCATTTGGGTTCGGCCATTTGATCGTATACTTGCTTCAATACAGGTCCCATTTTTTTGGCAATGGTACCCATAACCATAAGCAAATCCGCTTGTCTTGGAGAAAAACTAAGTCTTTCAGAACCAAAACGCGCCAAATCATAATTTGCAGCCATGGTGGCCATAAATTCAATACCGCAGCAGGAAGTGGCAAATGGAAGTGGCCAAAGACTATTTGCACGGGCCAAACCAATTACTTGACTTACTGAAGTAAGGAAAAAACCTTCTCCTTCTATACCTTCAGGCTTTTCAGCGATGTTTACCATAGTATATTAACAGATGAACTGAATTATTGATTTTTTGAATGATTACTTTTCCCAGTCTAGACCGCCTTTTTTCCAAACGTAGATAAATCCAGCGAGGAAAAGCCCAACAAACGTTAGCACAGCCATGAAACCTTCCCAACCCATTTCTCTAAAATTAACAGCATATGGGTAGAAGAAAATCACTTCTACATCGAACAACACGAAAAGTATCGCGGTGAGAAAGTACTTAATTGAAATGGGGGAAACGCGCATTACCCTGACTTTCAATACCGCACTCAAAGTTCTCTTCTTTTTGAACAGTCTTGTTTTTGGGGCCCAAGAGAGACGAACCAAAAAGGGCAACAGCTACGAATCCAACTGCGACTGTGGTTTGTATAACAATAGGTATGTATTGCGACGGTGTGCTCATTACGGATGCAAATGTAATAATTATTGGCAGCTGTTTTGTGCTTTTTTTACATCGAAAAACCACAAAATCTTGTTTGAAAGTTTCAAAGAGATTTGGCAGAAATTCACGATATTTGAAATTCAATTGATCAATATGAAAAAACAATACCTACTTACACTGGCACTTTTACTTGTTGGGACTGGAATCTTAACCTCTAATCCTGATGGCCCTTCTGGCGATTTTACAGGTGCACCGCTGTCTAATGGCAATGCGGGAAGCACTTGCGCTGCTTCAGGCTGTCATACAGGCAGTACCAATAATGGATGCAATGTAAACATTGAAGTAACCGACAAAGGCGGCTCTACTCCAGTAAGTGCGTTTAAAGCGGGCTCTGTATACACTGTAAAGGTAACTGTAGGTACAAGCATAACCAATGGACAACGTGGTTTTCAAGCCTCTATTCTATCTCCTACCCATGCTAAGTCGGGCGTTATGTCATCTGCTTCTTCAGGTGCAAAATTGAGAACCTTGGGCACACGTGAATTCTGCATGCAAAGCACACCAAGCACTTCAGGGGTTTGGTCCTTTGACTGGACGGCTCCATCTGCGTCAGTGCCTGACTCGGTTATTATTTATGCCTGTGGCAATGCTACAAATGGCAATGGTAATACCGCAGGGGACGATGTAAAAACCACGAAAATGGTATTGAAGAAAGAAGCTGCGAGCAGCGTAACAACAACCATTCAGACCTTAAAACTGAGTCCAAATCCAGCATTGGAAACCATTCAATTGGGTGTGTTTGCAGAATATTGTGCAATAATTGGTATCGATGGCAAGGTGATAGCTGAAGTAAGCATGAGCCAATCTATTTACATTGCAGACTTGGCACCAGGTATTTATTACATGAAAGCTTCATCTGGCACGCAGCATTACACTGGAAAATTCCAGAAACTGTAATTTCTGATTACTTGCCTTTTGCTCGGGCATCCATAGCACGATGCAAATTCGCTGCCCAAACATTATGCTCGGACAAGGTTGCTGAAAAGTGGTGGTACCCATCAAAAGTGGGGTTTGCAACAAAATACAAATAGTCGTGTTGCTTATAATCAAGCACCGCTTCTAAGGCAGCTGCATTCGGAATGGCAATTGGCCCAGGAGGCAAGCCAGCATGGATATAAGTATTGTATACTGAAGGAATGCGTAAATCCGCATTTAGCACCCTTCCAGCCCTTTTTCTTGCATATACTACAGTTGGATCTGCTTGCAAAAGCATGCCTTTGCGTAAACGGTTGATATACACTCCGGCTATGTTGTTGTATTCTGCTGTCTTGTTGCTTTCTTTGGTGACGATGCTCGCGAGAATAGAAACCTGTAGTGGCGTCAATCCCTGAGCAGACGCTTTATTCAATCTGCTGCTATTCCAAAACTTTTTATATTCTGATTGCATGCGCTTAAAAAAGCCTGAGGTAGTTGTGCTTACTGCAAAATTGTAGGTATTGGGCAACATAAGGGCTTGCCACGTTGTATCGTTAAATGGCAACGGAAGCAATTCATTCTTGTATTTCAAGGCGTTCAAAAACGAGTCTTCATTTACTTCTAATTTGGTAGCTAACAAGGTGGCCAATTTCGATTCGTCCATGCTTCCAAGCAGGGTCACGTTTACGGTTTGATATCTATTCTCTTTTAGAAGCTTCACAAGTGCGTACAAACTGCAACCCTCCGGAATTTGAATCGTACAGGCCCTTACTTTTTTATATCCTAGTTTGGGAATCCAATACCGCGCAGCTTTGGTATTGGTTAAGCCTGCTCTTTTCAATGCGAGGATGAGAGAATCCTGATTGTAATTATTATGGAGTCTAATAGAAGCTGTACCTGAATGGAAAGCTGAACCCAATAATTGATAAGAAAAATAAGCCCCTACAGATACCATGACGACCAAGGCTGCAGCGATCAGAATTCTAAATTTCTTCATAGCGTGCACAAAAATCGAGGAATCGCGTGTTTTTGCCAAATTGGATTGCAAATCCTATTCAACAAGTGGGTTACCTTTGCTTAGTGAAAATTGCAATCATAGGCTACGGTAAAATGGGTCGAGAAATCGAGTCCATAGCCCTAGAAAGAGGTCATGAAATCGCACAAACGTTTGATTCTGCTCGTCCGCTGTGCGCAGAAGATCTTTCAAACTGCGATATAGCCATAGAATTCAGCAGTCCAGAAATGGCAGCCCAGCATATCATGATATGTGCATCTGCGGGTATACCCGTAGTAGTTGGCACTACGGGTTGGTATGAAAAATACGATGAAGTAGTGGCTGCGGTAACGGCTCATAATACAGCCATGTTATGTGCGACCAACTTTAGTTTGGGGGTGAATATTACTTTTTTCTTAAATGAAGTATTGGCCCGCATCATGAATAACTATTCTGAATACCAAACTGGAATTACAGAAATCCATCATACAAAAAAGCTAGATTCTCCTAGTGGCACCGCAATAACCTTAGCAGAGGGCATACTCAACAGCCATGCAGCCTTCGAAAGTTGGAAATTGGAGGCAGGAGAATCTTCTGGGCCAACATTACCTATAGAAGCGATACGTGAGGCGGAGGTTCCGGGCACCCATATTGTGCGGTACAACAGTCCAATTGACAGTATAGAAATCAAACATACAGCGCACAATCGGCGCGGGTTTGCCTTGGGTGCGGTGGTGGCAGCTGAATGGACTGCAAATAAAAATGGCATTTTTGGTATGAAAGACATGCTTAACTTTGAAGCCCTGATACACTAATAACTATGGAATCATTTCAATTTGGTTTATTCATGACCCTCTGGGTAATTGCGTTTGTACTTACCCGCGTGGGCCTTGCTGTTTTATTCAAAAAAGGGGGGTTGAATCCCGTGTGGGCTTTCATCCCAGTATTGAGCTGGTGGTTTTGGATCAAGCTTGTAAATAGACCTTGGTGGTATATGATAGGCATGGTAATACCTTGTGTAAACATCCTATTTAGCTTTAACATCACCCTAGATTTATTGCGCAGTTTCGGACAGTTTAAGTTCTGGCAACATTTTGTAGGTACTGTATTTACCTTTATTTACTTGCCAATCATGGCATTCCGCAAGGATGTGCAGTACATGGGCGGTGCAGGTGAAGCTGAGTGGCGCAAAAAGAATATCCCAGTTTCCAAAGGAGGCCGCGAATGGGCCGATGCGCTTCTATTTGCCATGTACATTGCAGGGGGTATGCGCGCCTTGTATTTTGACCTCTATCAAATTCCAACCCCTTCTATGGAAAGCAATTTGATGGTTGGTGACTTTTTGGTGGTGAGTCGCGCTAAAGTTGGAATGCGCATTCCACTTACCCCACTAAGTGTTCCAGTGGTAGCACAAAAAGAATTGATGGGCTTCAAAGCATACAGCGATCTTATAGAATTGCCTTACATGCGTTTGCCCGGTTGGTACACCATTAAAAACAATGATGTGGTGGTATTTAACTATCCAAATGATGATGAACGCTTTCCTGTAGACAAAAGGGATAACTATGTAAAACGTTGTGTGGCGATACCTGGCGACAGTGTGCTCATTCGCCAAGGACAAGTATATATCAATGGTAAAATGCTACCCAAAGTGGGAAGACAGCAAAAACGGTATCTTGTAATATTGAAAGAGCCTACCAGTTATGAGTTTCTTATTCGCAATGAATTGGGCGACTTTGACATTGCACCTGAGGCGCCAGAAATCCTAAAAATGACGGTAAATAAGAATGTACGCGCAAATCCCATTCATATTTACACCTGGCCCGAGAACGTTGAGAAAATTAAGAATGATCCAGCTGTATTTGAACGCGGGGTATTTGAAATCACCGAAGATGTGGGCACCAATTATGTTACCTTCCCCAATAGTGTGAGTGAAGGCAAGTTGGTAACCAATTGGAATATTGATAATTACGGTCCATTTTATCTACCCAAACGGGGCGATGTTATCAAACTTACTGCAGGGAATTGGCCATTCTACAAAATTGCCATTAACAAATATGAGAAAGCCGGTATTGAATTCACTGGTTCAGGTTTTGTAAAAAATGGTGTGCCTGTTGAGAATTACACATTCAAGTTTGGTTATTACTGGATGATGGGTGACAACCGTTACAACAGTTCAGACTCAAGGTTTTGGGGCTACGTGCCAGAAGACCATGTAATTGGCAAACCATTATTCACCTTCTTTAGCATTAGACAGGTGATAGAAATTCTTCCGGATAACACGCCGAACAAAGCGCACCAGTCTATGATTTACACATGGAAGGGCATTCGTTGGGAACGCATTCTTAGAGGAATTGAATGATGCAACTTGTATCAAACCAGCCCTAATACAGCAGGTTTTTTAGTACAATACAGCATACAATTCATACACATTACTGAGAGATCCTATGTTTCATGACATAGGATTTTCTTTTTATATCTAAAAATGGAATTAGAAAAACAGCCCAGCCATGAGATCGATATCATGGTATTTAATCCCAAATTTATCTGCGAGATTTTTGTTGGTTAAGCTCCCTTTAAAGAGATAGGTACCTTTTCTCACGCCGGCTTTTAACCTGAGATAATCTGCAAAGCCACCGAAAACGGCCATATCATCGAGCAATGGAGTAAACACATTAGACAAGGCATAACTTGCTGTGCGGCTCACCCTTGAAGCAATGTTTGGCACGCAATAGTGGATGACATCATGTTTTTTGAAAATAGGTCTTTCGTGGGTAGTGACCTCCGAGGTTTCAAAATTCCCACCGCGGTCTATGGCCACATCAATAAGCACTGAGTTGGGTCTCATCGCCATGACCATTTCCTCAGTAACAACCACAGGTGAACGGGCTGTTTTACCAGAAAGTGCGCCAATAACAACATCTGCACTTTCCATAGCATTTCTGATAACCCGGGGATGTATGGTAGAGGTGTATAGATGGAAACCGAAAGATTTTTGAATGCGGCGAAGGCGGTACATGTTATTGTCGAATACTTTAACGTTAGCGCCCAAACCCAATGCTGCTTTAGTCGCAAATTCGCCAACAGCTCCGGCGCCAATTACCACAACTTGGGTAGGTGGTACACCGGCAAAACCGCCCAATAATTCGCCTTTACCCACATGGGTATTATTGAGGTATTCGGCGGCGATAAGAATACTAGCGGTACCGGCAATCTCACTCATAGCGCGAATGATAGGCAGGGCTCCAGAATCGTCTTCTAAGAACTCATAGGCAATAGCGTTGATGCGTTTCTCCATCATCATGCGCAGCATCACTTCATCCAATTGATTGATTTGCAAGGCAGATATCAAGAGTTGGCCAGGATGCATAAGTTCGATCTCCTTGCGGGTAGGAGGATCTATTTTTAGCACAATATGGCATTCATAAATATCCTTTGGACTTTGTACAATTTCGGCGCCAGCTTCGCTGTATTGGTTATCCGAAAAATTCGCATTTCTACCTGCACCCGTTTCTATTTTGATTTTGTGACCATTGCTGGTAAAGTACTGAACAGCAGATGGGGTAAGCGGCATTCTATTCTCTTGAAACGTTACTTCTTTGGGAATACCAATTTCAAGAGAATGGTTTCTCTGTTGGATTTTAACGGATTGGGGAAGCGTTTCTGCTTCAGTCCCAAAACCTGTAATGCCTGCCATATACTTTTTCGCCATACGAATCTATGTGTGCTAAGGTATACACTGCACCCTCACAATTTGAAAATCAATCTATTGCAATTGGGTATAGTTTCTACAAATATAATACATAAACATTTGTTTTATTTTCCCCATTTGATGCAATTGGGCAAAAATTGCACGGTTTTTGTATTTTTGCAGTAACACCAAATTGCTCCATCGCTTAATGAAGAAAAATCTCATCCTATTAGCCGCGGTATTGCTGACTATTTTTAAGGTTTCTGGCCAGGCGCCTTTGGGTCCTGCTATGGAAACTGACCTTAACAGAATAGACAGCCTTACGGAATTATTGTATTCAGAAATTCCAAGTCACGTAGCCATGGCCGATAGTGTGCAGGTTTTCAATATTGATGCGAACACTTTTGTAACGCAAATGATGGGGTTAGGCAGCGCGATTCCATTTGATTTTCATGCATCGGTGGTTAGTCAAATTCAATATTTACTGCGTCAACCCTCATCTTACTTTGAAACCTTGCACTCACGCATGCAGCTTTATTTTCCAATCTTTGAGCAAGTATTGGACCGCTATAATTTGCCACAGGAACTGAAATACGTAAGTGTTATTGAATCCAACTTAAATCCCAATGCGCAAAGCTGGTGTGGCGCTATGGGTTTATGGCAATTTATGCCCTATACTGGGAAAAGCATGGGCATGCGTATTGACTACAGCATAGACGAAAGAAAGAGTATCACCTTTGCAACAGAGAAGGCCTGTGAGTTTTTCACCAACTCAATGACCACCTTCAATGATTGGTTATTGGCGATTAGCAGTTATAACTGCGGACCAGGCAACGTTCGCAAAGCCATTAACCGTTCTGGATCCACCGACTTTTGGAAGTTGCGATATTATTTACCTAAAGAAACACAAGCTTATGTGCCACGCTTCATTGCCACAGCATATGTGTTGAACTTTACCAAACACTCCACCTTCAACAGCAACAACAGCAGTTCTGTATTGGTTGAAACTCCCATAGATTCCACCTTAAGCATTGCACATCTTGCCGGCTACTTAGGGGTTACAGAGGATGAGATTTATTCCTACAACAGAGAGCTTATCAAAAAAGCCACTGTTGAAAATCATACGACAAGCATTATGCTTCCGTATGGCTTGAGCATGCAGTTTTTGGAGAATAAAGACAGTGCTTATGCCTATGCGAGAACTCAAAAAGCGATTGCAGCTGCTGCAGCGCCCGTATATGAGAGAAAACAAGTCATGCACTACCATACAGTGCGAAGCGGTCAAACCTTATATACCATTGCAAAAAAGCACGGTGTAACGGTTACCCAACTCAAGAGTTGGAATCACAAGAAATCAACTTCTGTGAAAGTAGGTCAGCAGATTATATACTATAAATGGGAATATGTGAAGGTAACTTCCTAATCAGGAATTACAATTTCATGTTCTTTGTTATTTGATTTCAATGCACCTTTGCTCCATGTACTCGCATCTTAAGTCCATTATATTTATCGCTATTGTGTCTTTGGTGGTTACTTCATGCAACCGAAAAGAAATTATTGCCTCCACTACTCCATCCGAAGGCATGCCTGGTGAAGTATTGGTAGTTTCCGAGGATGTGACCGAACTCAAGGACCAATTTGAGCAATTCTTTACTGAAGTTGACTCCAACCTTATCGTGGCTGAGCAAGCCGATTTAATGCAGTATGAAAAGGCAATTTCCTTTTGGTTTGCGCCTGCAAAATCTATAGAAGGCAGCGAGAAATTAGCACCCGTAATATTGGTACTTAACGATGCGCAAAAATATAGTAGCACGCTTGAAGGACTCAAAGCCTCTCAAGAAGCTACAGTGGCAGGGACCTCGGTTTCGATATTCAAGAATGTATGGGCCAATCCACAAACCGCAGTATATATTGATGCCAGTGCGAAAGAATTTGCCGAGCTCTTGAAAAAAGGAGGTTTCACCAAAGCGTTAAACGCTTTACTTCAAGAACAAATCATTGGCCAAGGCTTGCCTGGTAGCCTTTCTTCCAATACTTATACCGATTCCATTTCAAAGATTATCGCGAGTAATTATGGATTTACATTTGACTTCCCTGCGCAATTCAGATTGGAATATACCAATCCAGAAATTGTTTGGCTTAGACAAGAATCCAACAAGTTCTACAGGCATATATTCATCAATATTTTCAGAGATTCTGCTCTCATAGCTACCAAAGAAGCTGCAATTCAAAACCGCGATGCCTTTACGTATAAGTACTTAAGCAATTCGGAAGGCACCAAAGTAGCGGTGAGTAAGAGTAATTTGTTTAAAACACAATTTACCCGTGAGAAGATCAAAGGCACTGATGTGTTTGTATTGCGCGGCTGGTATCAGGAAGAATTGACTTTTAGAAGGGGTCCATTTATCCGTTACTTTTTCCATGATACCAAGAACCACAGGTATATCGCATTTGATTGTTTCTTATATGCACCTGAGCAGAACAGACTCCCCTTCTATCGTTTGTTTGAAATCATGGCGCAAGGATTTAAAATCACTGAATGAAGCACATTGTAATCTTTGCATCAGGCAGTGGCAGCAATGCTGAGAATATCATACAACACTTTGCCCCGTCTTCCATAGCGCGTGTAGTAGCTATTTTTAGCAACAATCCAGATGCAGGGGTACTTACACGTGCTGCGAAGCATGGAATTCCTGCACATACCTTTAACCGGGCACAGTGGACCACAGGCGAAGCCATAGATTCTATCATTGCCAGTTATAACCCTGACTGCATTGCATTGGCGGGTTTTTTATGGCTTTTCCCAGAAAGGTTGGTGCATAAATATGAGGGACATGTTTTAAATATCCATCCCGCTTTGCTGCCGAAATATGGAGGAAAAGGCATGTATGGAGACAAAGTACACCGCGCGGTATTGGCTGCGGGTGAGCAAAGACATGGTGTAACTGTGCATTATGTAAATGCTGCTTATGATGAGGGCAAGATTCTCTTACAGGAATCTTTTGAGGTGCTTGCAAATGAAACGCTAGATAACCTCACGCACAAGATACACGCCTTAGAATACAGGCTCTACCCTAAGGCCATTGAGCAGTTTATGGCTCAATAATTTCGGGCCGCTTCACAATCTTTAGTACAAGCCAACTCAAGGGTGTTTCACTTTCTTTCTGTTCTGGAACCAATTCAGGTTCAGCATCTCCCTTTCCTACCGCTAAAATTCGTTTCTTTTCGACTCCAGCTGCAGTAAAATATGCGGCTATGGCTTTGGCCCTCTTATCTGTAAGGCTCATCGCCTCTTTTGCATTAGGGATGAGACCCGTAAAACAATCAATCTCTAAGGTGTAGGAAGGAAAATCTTCCAATACACGCACAAAGCTATCCAGAGATTCTGAAGTTTCTTGATTTAAGACAGATTTACCGGGTTCAAAAAAATCAGTCCAAAGCGTGAAACGGTCTGTTTCTATTGGTTTTGGGGGAACAATAATCTCACATTCATTGCGAGTGCATTCACAAAAGGAATCATTTTTTATCTTTGAAATGAATGGATTTCTGAAATAATAATAGATTTCATTGCCATTCTTGATGTTGGTATAGATAGAATCTAGCGCCCAGTGTCTAAGCGTTGTTTCATCAGAAAAATGACCAAAATACACGAATTTTTCATTCCCACGGGCTTTAAAAACGCCTTGCACCGTCATCCAGGTATCGCGCAGGCACATCGGGGTATTGTCATTAGGAACGACCAAAACACCGCGATCGTCAAATGATTTCTCCGTAAACCCGTATCCTGGTAGATCTGAAATCCATGCTCCCATTCTATTCAACGCATAAATGCGTTTTTCCTTTAATTTAAATTGACAACTAAAACAGTAGTAGGAATCTTTTTGGAGTGGTTCGGAAATTTCGCCACGGATAATTTCAAAATTTTGTCCTCCGGAACGAAAGCCCAGGGTGGTAATTCCTAAGGCAGTAAATACATCGGGCGACTCAAGTCCGCCGGTCCAGTTATCTACCACTTTAGGAGAAAGCACATAATTTCCATCTTTTAGGGGTTTAGACTTGAAATGGAATTGAGGATTCAGAATCAGATTTTTCTGTAAACTCCTTTGCGCTATTGTGTCTGGCAACACGTGCAACACCTCAGGGAATAAATCATACATTTCTTCATCCGTCCAAAAAACATTTTCGCGCAGTTCTTCTTGCGGCGGGACATCCGACTCCGTTTCTTTCAAACCTACAACACCCAGCGTAGGTTTATATCCTGGTTTTTGTTTTGGATTTTCATAGGGCAACCATTTCGAAAACTCCTCAACATCGTAGGTCTTTAGCATTCCTTTTTCTGCGAAACACAATTTTAAGTGAATGCTATCTGGACTATAAACACGAACGGAGTCTTTACCGGCGTAGGCCACACCGCTATCAATTGCCATAATATCACTAGGTTTATTCGCAGTATAGCGCAGTTTCACAAACACCTTACCTTCTTCATTATAAAACTCCCAAACCCCGTTTTTCAGGCTGGCGTCTTCTTGAATGAGGAAGCTACCCTTTTTGTAGAGCACACCATCGAGGCTCATATACTTCCATTCTCCAGACTTCAGTTGCACATCATACTTCTGACCATAAGAGTTCTTTAACGACTTCTTACACATGGCACCAGTTGCCGAATATTCACCTTCTTCAATCGTAGTGATGGGACATTGTGCAATCAGATTAGAATATTGCATCAGAAAAAGCCCCAAAATAATACTGGATAAAAGAGGATTTACATTCCGATAGACTTGCATAACCGTATCTGCGAAATTATAAAGGAAAAGGTTCAGATTCACTTTTTGTAACCACAAAAGTGGCAATTGTTCGGCAAGGGTATCATGGCATTCCATTTTTCCCTTGAATACATCATTGTAAAAGTTAAATCTCACATTGATTTTGCGTAAAACTCTTACATAAACGAAAAACGAACCTGAACATTTCTTAGGGTTAGAAACATTTATTCACAGTATGGAAACAATGAATCTATAATAAGCTCAGTAGAACTATTTTTGCTTTGTGAAATTTGAAACCAAAGTATTACACGCTGGTATAGAGCCAGATCCAAGCACAGGTGCGATCATGACACCTATATTCCAAACAAGCACTTATGTGCAAGCCGCGCCTGGCGACCACAAGGGTTTTGAATATTCGCGCACGCACAATCCAACCCGCGATGTGTTGCAGGCGAATTTGGCAGCCTTGGAGCAGACCCAGCATGCATTGTGCTTTAGCACAGGTATGGGCGCTATTGACGCATGTGTGAAGTTATTAAAACCTGGCGACCATGTAGTAAGCACCAACGATTTATACGGTGGCACCTACCGCTTGTTTACCAAGATATTTGAGCCTTTGGGAATTCGATTTTCTTTTGTCGACATGACGGACGTTACTGCTGTGGAAGCTGCCATGAATGAAAACACCCGAATGGTATGGGTAGAAACACCCACCAATCCCATGGTGCGCATTATTGATGTAGCAGCTATGGTTAAGATTGGGCACAGCCACAATGCGATCGTAGCTGTAGACAATACCTTTGCCAGTCCGTATTTGCAAAATCCTGCTACACTGGGGGCCGATATTGTGATGCACAGTGTTACAAAGTATATCAATGGACATAGCGATGTGGTAATGGGTGCACTATGTATCGACAACACAGAATTGCGCGATCGTTTGGCTTTCATTCAAAACAGCTGTGGTGCTACCCCAGGTCCGCAGGATTGCTTTTTGGTATTGCGCGGGATCAAGACCTTGCACATTCGTATGCAGCGGCACTGTGAAAATGGGGCAAAAATTGCGCATTGGTTAAGAAATCATCCTAAGGTGGATGTAGTGCATTGGCCAGGATTTGAAGAC
>JBEIRK010000208.1:0-2733 GCA_040376005.1 Flavobacteriales bacterium | reverse complement strand
TCCTGGATTATACTATTTAAAAGCTGTCGAAAACAACATACACGCAACGGTAAAAATGATAAAGGTTGAATAATTATCAAACCCTGTAACCTAGGTTGCAAAAACCTTTGCCCTTCTGCATTTGTTTTGCACTATGGATACTTCAATGACCAAAACCTTTACTGTTGATACCACAATTTGGGATTCAGGATTTTCCTGTGATCGCTATATTGATTTTTTGCAAGAGCTCCTCGCCCAAGGCAAGACCACTGGACCCAACCAAAGTGCGGAAATGCTCGAATATGCCAAAGTAAACTTGGCACGCATGAAACGCGTTTCAACCCAATTTCAAGTTGATCCGCAGCTTCTCAACACCTTACATGAAAAACCAAGCAATTGGAAGTTCATCATTATGGCAGAAGGCTGGTGCGGTGATGCCGCCCAAATGGTACCCGCCATTTGCCGCATGCTCGATAGCCGCGGTTGGCCTTACAAGATTTTTCTGCGCGATGAGAATCCTGAACTTATGAATCAATTCCTTACCAATGGCACACGCAGCATACCCGTTGTGGCAGCTTTCAATGCAGAAAACCAACAAATTGGAACCCATTGGGGACCCCGACCTATTGAACTTCAAGAATTGGTAGACCAGTGGAAAACAGAAATGGAAAAAGCAGACTGGCACAAATTGCTGCACGCCTGGTATGCAAAAGATAAAAGCCAAACCCTACAACGCGACTTTGCCGCGTGGATTCAAACCCTAGGCTAAGCGACTACGCTGGGGCAGTGGTGCCTGTATAACGACGTATTTTCTCCAACAAGCCACCAAAATCTGGTGGCAATGGAGCCTCGAAAAACATCTGTTTCCCGGTGGTGGGATGTATGAAACCCAATTCACGCGCATGCAAGGCCTGCCGCGGCATATCCTCAAAGGCGTTCTGGATAAACGATTTGAACTTCGTCAATGCTGAGCCCTTGCGAATCTCTTTCCCTCCATACAGTTCATCGCTAAAAATTGGGCAACCTATACTGGTCATGTGGGCGCGAATCTGATGGGTGCGTCCTGTTTCCAACCTGCATTCTACCAATGAGGTAAAATAAAAGTGCTCGAGAATTTTATAATGCGTGATGGCCAATTTACCCATTTCTGGGTCTTCGTAATTCTTGGTGCGCCTTCTTTCTGCAGGGTCGCGTGAAAGATAGCCGCGTATGGTGCCCGCTTCCGGCTCAGGCTCGCCCCATACCAAGGCCACATACCGCCGGTGTATACTGTGGTCGTAAAACTGCTTTGCCAAATGGGTAAGCGCCACGTCCGTCTTGGCAATAACCAACAAACCACTGGTGTCTTTGTCAATCCTATGCACCAATCCAGGCCTGTGATACTCATCCTTACTTGGCAAATTTTGAAAATGATATACCAATGCGTGTACCAAGGTTCCTGTGTAATTGTTATACCCTGGGTGTACAACCATTCCTGCAGGCTTGTTTACAATTAACAAAGCCTCATCTTCATACATAATATCGAGGGGAATGTTTTCAGGATAAATCTCTGTATCGCGTGGAGGTTCTGGCAGCACGATGCGCACCACATCGTGCGGCTTGATTTTATAACTGCTTTTAACGGGTTTTTCGTTTACAAGCACAAAGCCGACTTCGGTCGCTGCCTGAATTTTTGTGCGACTGGCATTGGCAATTTTATGCATTAACCACTTGTCAATACGCAACATTTCCTGCCCTGGATCGGCCGTAAATGTATAATGTTCAAACAAACTGGCTTCGTCTTCCCTAAGATCTTCTTCCACACTGCGAAGGTAGTACATGTTGGGCATGACTCTGGGAAAAGCTTCTCCCTGCCTGTGGAATTTGTGACCCTTTCGGGCCAATAATTCAATAAATGGGTTGAATCCCTTTACAACTGAATCTCTATGCGGCCGAGCTGCAAGCCAGCCCAGCCTGCTTGATTTACATACACCGTTTTGCCGTGTGCATTCTTCAAGGCTTCTGCCTGTTCTAAAAAGGTATGTGTGTGACCACCCAATATGGCCTCAATACCATGGGTAGCTGCAGCCAATTTCTTATCATCGATCTGCCTGCCTTCGTAGGAAAAACCCAAGTGACTGAGCACGATTACCGCATCGCAGCGTTCTCGAGATTTCAGCGTGTCCACCGCTGTTTGCACAGCCTTAACAGGGTCTTGGTATACGATACCCTTGCACAACCTGTCCAAAATCAATCCTTCGGGATTAATACCCAAGCCGGTGATCCCGATGCGCTTGCGTCCCACTTGTTTCACTATCCACGGCTTGACGATACTTTCTAGGGCGGTACCCGCAAGGGTATAGTTACAGTTTACCACCGGAAATTGTGCGTGCCCAAGCACAGAAGCAAGCTTCTCTACACCATTGTCAAAATCGTGATTCCCCAAGGTGCATGCATCGTAGCCCGCTTGGTTCATCCATTGGATTTCGGCTACACCGCCAAACAAATTAAAGTAAGGGGTGCCCTGAAAAATATCGCCACAATCCAGCAATAAAGACTGCTTGTGCTGCTGTCGCATACTGCCTATCAAACTGCTCATTTTGGCAATGCCCCCTTGACCCGCAAATTTGGGATGCTTGTCTGGGAATGGGTCAATACGGCTGTGAAAATCATTGGTATGCATCACCAATACGGATTCTGCACGCGCAGCAGCGCCCAAAACTTCAGGTATCACAGGCAGCACTGCCCCTGTCATAGCCAACTGTTTTAGAAATT
>JBEIRK010000061.1:0-15625 GCA_040376005.1 Flavobacteriales bacterium | reverse complement strand
AACCTCGCGATGAGAACAACCTGTTCATGACTTCAGAGCATTCCCTGCCATTGGGCACACACACATCTTGCCTCGTACCTCTCCCATTCTTACCTTTGGCACTAGGTATGACCATAGATTTGCGCAGCGACACTGTTACCCGCCCCACAGCCGCCATGAAAGAAGCCATGCACACCGCAGCCGTAGGTGATGATGTCTTTGGAGATGACCCCTCCATCAATGCATTGCAAGACCGCGTAGCTGCCCTGTTTGGCATGGAAGCAGGTCTCTTTTTCCCCAGCGGTACCATGGCCAATCAGGTGGCCATACAAACCTATGTGGGCTTGGGCGATGAGGTTGTTTGCGACCAGCTGGCCCACGTCTATAAATACGAAGGGGGTGGAATTGCCGCCCACAGCGGCGCATCCGTTAGGTTGTTGCAAGGCCAACGCGGTATTTTCAGCGCAGAAGATGTAGCGTTAAATATCAATGCCGACGACCCCCACTTCCCCGCCACCCGCCTGGTAAGTCTTGAAAACACCATGAACCGAGGTGGAGGCGCCTGCTGGCCAGATCAAGCCATTCGTGAAATCTATGAACTCACCCGCACCCAGCAACTCGGCATGCACCTCGATGGCGCCCGCTTGTGGAATGCCATTGTAAAAACAGGCACCCCAGCCCACTTCTATGGCAGCCATTTTGATAGTATCAGCCTCTGTTTTTCCAAAGGCTTAGGCTGTCCCGTAGGGTCCGTACTCATTGGTTCGGCAGATCGCATACGCAAGGCACACCGCATCCGCAAACGCTTTGGCGGTGGCATGCGCCAAGCAGGCTCCCTCGCAGCTGCTTGTACCTACGCCTTAGACCATCACCTTTCCCGCTTGGCCGACGACCACCAGCACGCCGCGCAGATAGGGAATATCTTGGAACAGCAAAGCGCCATCAAGCAGGTACTGCCTGTAGAAACCAATATTGTATTGTTCGAAACCCATACCGCAGAAAAAGCGGCTCAGCTCCTGCAGTTGCTTAAAGCGCAAGATATACACGCCTCACACACCGGTGGTGCTTGGGTTCGCTTCACCTTTCATCTCGACGTAGATGCAGAAAAAGCAGCCCAGTTGTCTCAGGTATTGCCGGGAATACTGAACAGCTTGTAAGCACAGCCCTCAGGCCGTTTCATGCACATGTGGCTCCGCCACCGCATCGCAGTCTTTGCAGGCCTCATGCTTGCTCAGCTCCAGTTCCAGCGTCGCGTGTTGTATATTTAAGTGCAGCAAGGCGTGCCTAAAATCATAGCGCACCCGTTTCTCATCCACTGCACTGCTGCCTTCCTCCATCATTATATGGGCAGTAAGCGCGTTTTTTGTAGTGCTCATAGCCCACACATGCAGGTGGTGTATGTCCCGCACCCCAGGTATCACCATCGCCGCATCATGTATTTCTTGCATATTCACACCCTCAGGCACCCCGTCTAGCGACAAGCGCAAGCTACTCTTCAGCAGCCCCCAAGTTCCGTACAAAATTACTGCGCATATAAGGATACTCAGCGCAGGGTCTATCCACACATAACCCGTGTAGTGCAGCAGCACACCGCCCAGCACCACAGCCAGCGACACCAGCGCATCCGCCGCCATATGTAAAAAGGCTGCACGCGAGTTCAACTCCTGCTTGCGCATAAAGAGCAGCGCAGTGCCACTGTTTACCAGTATGCCTAAACCCGCCACCAAGCTCATCACATTCCATTGTGGTGTACCAGGGTTCATTAGCCGTTGCACCGCCTCAAAGCTTATACTGCCCACCGCCAGTAGCAGCAGCACCGCATTCGCCAGCGAGGCCAGTATTGTGCCCTTAGAGTAGCCGTAGGTATAAGTGCGGTTGGGTTTCAGCGTCGCCATGCGCAGCGCCAGCAGACTTATCGCCAGTCCTGCCACATCGCCCAGGTTGTGCCATGCATCCGCCAGCAGACTCAAAGAAGAGGAGTGCACACCGTAGTAGAATTCAATCGCCACAAAGGCCAAGTTCAGCACCATCGCCAGCACAAAAGGCCGCGACACATTGCCCTGCATCGCCGCATGCGAGCCATTGTGGCTATGTCCATGCCCATGCGTGTGGTTGTGGTGGTGTCCGTGCACAAATACAAAGGTATAAATTTCGCAGAGAGTATGTTATTCTCTTTTTAAAAGCCATTTCCGGCCATTCGCTATAGTCCTGGTGCTGCGAATACCGCCGCTGCACAGACCATACAGGGGCTTCTTACAGTCGCCCTGCCTGTCCAGCAGCAGCTGGCATCGCAGCACCCGTCGCTGCCGCTGCTGTCCGGGCTAGGGCATTCTTTAGCGTATAGAGATAGTTGTAGGTGTTAGCAGTCCTAAAAATTTTCAGCAATCCCTATTTTATTTTTTCATTTCATCCTGTAATTTGCAATTCATCCACCTAAAAAAACAAAAATTAAACCCATCTGTTTTTAACAATAACCTACAATCAAAATCATGCTAGACGCCATCATCCCATTGCTCTCCTTAATCGCTTTAGAGGTCATCCTCGGCATAGATAATATTATTTTTATCTCCATCTTGGCAGATAAATTGCCCGAAGAACAGCGCAAAAAATTGCGGCTTTGGGGCATTGTTCTGGCCATGGTCATGCGCTTGGCATTGCTGGCATTTATCTCATGGATATTAAAGTTAGATCAGACCCTGTTTACCTGGTTTGATATTGATTTTTCAGGCAAGGGAATAATCCTCATTGTGGGCGGTTTATTTTTAATTTATAAAAGCACCCGCGAAATTTATCATAAGGCAGAAGCGGCAAACGATTCCCAGCCAACAGCTGCCAAGAGCAGCAGTTTCAGGCGTTTGCTTTCAGAGGTAATCGTTCTGGATTTGGTATTTTCTATCGACTCCATCATCACGGCGGTGGGCATGGTGCAAGAGTTGTGGGTTATGTATACTGCGGTTATCGTTACCGTGCTCATTATGTTGGTAGCTGCCAAGCCCATTAGCGCCTTTATCACCCAGCATCCTTCCTTCAAGATATTGGCCTTGTGTTTTTTAATGATGATAGGGGTATCCCTCTTGGCAGAAGGCTTGCAGTTTAATATTCCTAAAGGGTATATTTATTTCTCCATGGCCTTTGCCTTTTTGGTAGATATTATTCAAATGAAAACCGTATCCAAAGGGAAATAGTGTTTGGTGTTTCGTGGCTATTTCCGCGACAGCGTTGCAGACACGAATTTTCACGAATGATACGAATTGGCACGAATTGGATTTCGTTGTAGTGTCCGAATACCCAAAGTCCAAACGTTAAGCCAATCGCGAGGTGAACCGCGAGTAATACGGCGAGCACGGCCTCGCTGCAACGCCTCGTGGCATGCCTCGCCACGCCTCACTCTTAACTTTTTTAGCGGCATCGCGTCTCTACGGATTTGTTCATACCGAAAACTTGGAGTTTCCCATTTCTTTGCAAATGCAACTTTCGTCGAAATGTAGATCTTTCATACGTGAAGGAATGATTACATTCGCTGAAATGTCATTCACTATGGAGTCAAATGGCCTTTGGATTTCACGACAACACCCACTCCGGTTGGTCCTCGCCTCTGTTTGTACTTTCATTTTTAACCTAAGTCATTCGCAACAAATTACCTCTATGGAATCCTCACAATTAGCAGCAGCTTTGCAAACTGTAATCAATAAATCTGTCGATGGGAAAAAAGTTTATGGCGCCAGCTTCGCGCTTCAAAACGATAGTTTTTCTTGGGCAGGGAGTGCAGGTGATATCGCCACAGGGCAACAGTATTTTATCGCAAGCACCACCAAGCTCTTTACTACTGCAATTATTCTGCAATTGCGAAATGAAGGTAAATTAAATTTAAAAGATCGAATAAGCACCTACTTGGATTCTTCTATTTGGATGGGAATACACCATCTAAAAGGCAAAGAATATTCGCAAGAATTAACCATTCAACATTTACTTGCTCACACTTCTGGATTACCAGATTATTTTCAGGATAAAGGAAAAAATGGCAAGAGTTTAGAAGAGGAATTGGTGGCTGGAAAAGACCAGTATTGGTCGTTTGAAATGGCCATGGAACGCACAAGGAATATGGAGTCGCTGTTTATCCCAGGAAGCAAGGGGAAAGCCCATTATTCTGATGCGAATTTTCAATTGTTGGGTAAGATTATTGAATCCATTACTGGCGAAGATTATGCAAGCAATTGCAAGAAAAGAATCATTGATCCATTGGGCTTACAGCATACCTATTTGTATGATGACGCAAAGGATAGTTTGCCTAAACATTTGTATTATGGGACTTCGCCATTGCCTATACCATTGGCCATGACATCTTTCGGTGCGGATGGTGGCATGGTGTCCAACTCGGCAGATATGTTGGTGTTTATTCAAGCTTTTTTTAAAGGCACCTTATTCCCTGAACACTATATTTCTGAATTGCAGGAATGGAATCGCATTTTTTCACCCATGCAATCTGGGGTAGGGATTCACTTATTTAAATTGCCTTGGTTGTTTAATCCAACGGGCGCGGTGCCTTATTTTATTGGGCATTCTGGACTGTCAGGTGCCTTGGCATATTACAGTCCAAAAGAGAATTTATTTATCGTGGGCACAGTCAACCAAGTGGCGCATCCTGACTTATCGTTTCGCACTATGATAAAGTTGGCGCTGGAGGTGAAGAAGAGGTCTTGATTCAAGATTGCGCGAAAAAGTTGCAGACACGATTATACAAGTTTTCAGGAATTGGATTTCGTTGTAATTTTCTAGGGGTTTGTCACACATTTTGCTAAATCGCAAAATATCCGCCAAACCAATTTTCGTTGTATCACAATCCGCAGGTTACACGGCGAGCAAGGCCTCGCTGCGATGCCGCGAGGCGCTGCTCGCGTCTCTGCCTGCGGCTGTGTGTGCCCTTACAGGGCAAGGCCTCGCTTTAGAAACTCGCGGAAAGACCGAACCAGGGGCGCCTGTGGGCTCCGAATTTACATTTCGTTTTAATGTCCGCAAACCCTTTGCACTAGAGTTAAGCCAACTCTTCACTCCCCACTTCTCACTCTTAACTCTTTAGTGTCTGTACACCCCCCCCTAAGTGTTAGGTGTTAATTATTGGCATCACCCTTGTTTGAATCCCACGGACGTCTATATTTGATACAACATATCTCATGACAAAAGCAATCTGGATCATATTGGCATTTATTGCAGGCGCATTTTTACCCATACAGGCGGGCTTAAATGCCAAGTTGGGCAAAGCTGCGGGCAGTGCGGTACAAGCCTCCTTAATTTCCTTTAGCGTGGGCACTTTGTGCTTGCTGCTGTATGTGCTTATTAGCCAACAAACCCTATCTTGGTCAGGGATTAAAACTGCACCTCTTCACGCATGGTTAGGCGGTCTCCTCGGAGCCATTTATGTTACACTGGTTATTCTGGCATTTCCGCGCTTGGGTCCTGGATTAACCTTTGGCCTTGTGGTTGCTGGACAAATGATTATATCCTCATTGCTTGAGCATTACAATATCTTGGTGGCCCAGCCACATCCCATCAGTTGGATACGACTGGGTGGTATGGCATTGATTATTGCCGGTGTGGTTATCTTAAGGAAATTCTAATACCCACCAAAATCTGGCGCAAGCGCAAAAACATTTTGAAAGCTGTAAGTGTTTTTTAATCTCAGTGATTCACATCGTTACATAACTGCAAAACATAGCGCCAAGTTAACTGCTCCATAAACATGTTTGGGAAACAGCACAATATAGTCAATACATGACACCGAATATGAAATACCTGCGGTATGGAATTGCACTGGCGGTGGTTGTTCTGTATGGGTTATTAGAATTATATGCTGGTATTGGTTTGCAGGCAGAATACCTGTTTCTTGCTGCGGGTTTTCTCACTATGGGTATTCCGCACGGCGCCCTAGACCATTTGCTCCAACGCGATAAAAAGAATTCGCTTTTTATCTTTATTGCAGAATATGTTTTTGTTGTAGTTGTATATTTTATGTTATGGCTCTTTTTTCCATTGTTTTCATTGTTGTTTTTTCTGTTGTTTTCAGCATTTCATTTTGGAGAATCGGAATATGAGGCCTACGGTATTCAATCATCCTCATTGGCTTCTTATGTAAAAGCAGTTGCATTGGGTTTGTCTATATTGTTTTTTATTATTGCCACCCATTGGAGTGAAGCAACTGATATTATTCTCAGTTATGATCCTACGCTGCGCAGTCTTATTCGAAGCAATGCATTCCATCAGTATATGAACCTTGTTGCAGTCCTTTCATACACCTATTTGGTATTGCAAGTGGTTCTTTCTAAGGGGCGCAAGTTTATAGGTTTATTGTTTATGCTGAGTCTGGGTATACCGCTGCCATTGGCCTTGTCGTTTGGTTTATACTTTGTTTTACAACACAGCTGGAATGCCTGGTTGCACATGAAAAAGGAGCTCAAATTGTCTTCTTGGACTTTATATAAGGAAGCGATTCCATATACTATAGGTGCCATTTGTATTTTATCATTCATATTTTTTGTTGATTCTGCTGTGTTTTCTTACTCACAGAATATAATGTCCAGTATTTTTACATTTTTATCCTGCATAAGTTTGCCGCATTTTTTATTAATGCATTTATTTTACAAGCATCGTAAAATAGATACAGTAGATGCTGCGAAATAGCGTGATGTAGATATACCATAGGTGCAGAGAAGCATCATTTAGTGCGTCATTCAACAGGCATGTAATTAGCACATATACTATATGTTGTAGTGCATCACTAAAGTAAATAGTATTCATGTATGCGGGAGTGTTTTCTTGTTGAAAACGAGGATAATTTCATTTGCTAAATCAAAAAGGCTATTTCGTAAAATTAAGTGCCAGTACTTATTTTATTGTCCCTACACAACTCCTAATGTTGTTTTGAATTCGCTACACAATCAGCGCAGATATATGTATTATACATATCGGTAATGCTCTTTTGTGCCTTGGTTTTGCGAAAGCAAAAAAATTGAAAAAAATTCAAACAAAAGAAAACTATTGTTGTTTCTTCAAGAGGCGCTTCCCGAAAAGCCAATAGAGTAGGGGTAAAATAAATCACAACCTAGAACCAAAATAAAACACAAAATGGAACATTTAAAAATTGCAAGCGACAATTATGTTGCGTTCACGTTCTTTATCGGAACAATGGCCATGATGGCCGCGTCGGTATTCTTCTTCTTTGAGTTGAACAGCACTTCTCAAAAATGGAGAACTTCAGTACTTGTATCAGGTTTGATTACCTTCATTGCAGCAGTGCACTACTACTACATGAGAGGTTACAGCTTGGCTACAAATGAATCACCAACCTTCTTCAGGTATGTAGACTGGATTCTAACTGTGCCTTTGATGTGCGTAGAATTCTATTTGATCACCAAAAAAGCAGGTGCTAAAATCGGATTGCTTTGGAAGTTGATTTTCGCTTCTATCGTAATGTTGGTAACAGGCTACTTCGGCGAAACCATCTACAAGGACCAAAGCGTATTGTGGGGTGTAATTTCTGGTGCTGCGTATTTCTACATTGCTTACCTTGTTTGGTTTGGCGACGTTGCGAAATTGGCACAGTCTGCAGGTCCACAAGTAGCAAAAGCTACCCGCATTTTGGCATGGTTCGTATTGGTAGGTTGGTCTATCTATCCATTGGGTTACATCCTTGGTACTGATGGGGGATTGTTCGGAATGAAATTGGTGTCAGACAAAGCAGCAGCTCAACATGCTATGGATATTGTCTACAACATTGCTGATGCAATCAACAAAATTGGATTTGGTTTGGTTATCTATGCACTAAGCAGAAATAGCGAAGACTAATCCTTGTAACAATAGTTCTTGTGAAAAGGCCATACTTCAATGTATGGCCTTTTTTTTATGCGGTATTGTTTGGTTTATTCTGCAGGTTTGATATTGTTATCTATTTAAAAATAGATTTATCTTGCACTTTTTTGAAAGATTAAAGGTAACTATGATAGAATACTACATCCATAATGGCACTTCTCAAGAAGGACCTTTCGACCTAGATAGGCTGAAACAACTGGGAATCAAAAAGGAAACTCCAATTTGGCATGAAGGACTACAGGGCTGGACTACAGCAGGTGAATTAGAAGCACTGAGTGAACTTTTTACAAAAGCTACGCCACCACCATTTTTTACCAGTACCCCACCACCATTTGAGGTTTCGGCTCCTTCTGTTCCCGAGAAGCCAGAGAAAAAGCCCGTCGATTGGATGGCGTTTATACAAAAGAACCGCACAGCAGTAATTCTTGCGATCGCCATAGTTGCTTGTAGTGTTATTGGATCTTTGTTTGTAAAAAACAGCAATCGCGAGCAGGAAGTGGTAGTGTTAAATCAGCGTGTTGAGGCGCAGGAGAATGCTGCATCAGAAGAGGAACGCAAAGAGGATGTGCAGGCAGCACAAGCCAAAAAAGCGAATGATGCTTTGACTGCCAAAAATATGAATATGAGGAACAACTGGGAGCAGTTTGTCCATGTAGATTATGATGCGCCCACTGTAAATTATGCCTTAGGAGGGATCAGTGAATTTTCGGTGTATTTGGAGAATACAACACCCTACATGTTAGAGCAAGTGAGTGTATTGGTAGAATATATTCGCAAGAATGGGAATCTGTATCAGACCAAAACAGTGTCATTTTACAACATACCTGCAGGTTCAACCGATATTTCCGTGGCACCATCTTCTGTGAATGGAGTTTCTGTGCGATGCACGATAACAGAAATCATGAGCAAGAAATTGCACTTTTGCTATCCATATGACAATGGGAATCCTAAAGACCCCTATTTCTGCAAGTAATGTTTGATTATGTCACGGGCACTGCGCCTGTTCAACTGAAGACGCAGACACGAATTTTTATGAATTGATTTTCGTTGACCTTAGCTTATTCCGCGAAACAGCTGCAGACACGAATTTTCACGAATGATACGAATTCACACGAATTGATTTTCGTTGTAGATGCGTGAAGCTCAGAGGGTGAACGCGATTTCAACTCTTCACTCTCAACTCTCCACTTTTAACTATTATTAATGGTGGTGTCCACCTTCGCCGTGCACATGGCCGTGGTCCATCTCTTCTGGAGAGGCGTCACGCACGCTTATAATTTTACCTGAAAAATGCAATTCTTGGTCTGCCAAAGGATGGTTGAAATCCATGGTTACCGCCTCGTCATTCACATCTCTCACCACACCGTTCATGGGGTTGCCGTGCTCGTCTTGCATAGGAACGATATTGCCCAATTGCAACAAATCTGCAGGTACATTTGGTCCTTCAAACACACTGCGTGGAATTTGGATTACCATATTTGGATTGGACACGCCATAGCCGCTTTCAGCAGCAATGCTGAAACTGAAATCCGCACCCAATGTCAGACCTGCGAGGTTCTCGTCAAAGGCCTCTAAGGTTTGGCCAATGCCATGTATAAATAAAAACGGATTTTCTTCGGTGGTTTGGTCCGCGATTTCGCCGCTAGTGAGCTTCAATGTATAGGTAATGCCTACTACTTTTCCTTGTGATACCTGCATATTGCAGCCAAGGTCGGAATTTATTTTTATTCTCCCAAACTAATTTGTTCAGAGTGCTTGCGCCAATTTGCGGTAGTCCGCCCGTATGTCTTCATGCAAATGCTCCATAGCACGATACACTTTCTCTACCTGTTTATCATACAACTGCGCCAATACGGTGCTGCTGCGAAACCGCGGCGCTAGGGCTGTCATTTGGCTACAAAACTCGGCGAGCAACTCTATTTCTACAGTTTTATCCGCACTAAAACGCACACATTTTGTCACGAATTTTAGAATTTTGCGCAGGCCTTTTGCGCTGACATAGCTGGTGGAAAAATTGATGCTCGCAAACAACAATCCCATCTCATGTTTGCAGTCTTTGATAAACTGAAGCTTGTCTTCCTCGTCGAAAAGGATAAAGGACAGCAATTCCTTGTTCTCTTTTTTATATTTGGCCATGCGCAGCAACTGCTGCTCTAGCGCCTCGCGCGACATCACTTTTAGTGCTGCCTTAATTTCACTCAGCGATGCCGTATCCATTATGCTGCTTGTACTGCTACTTTTTGTCCCTCAAATTCCACTACAAAACCGGGCATGATTTTGTTGCGCTTGCGAAACTCTTGAACACCGTTCACAAACACCAATCCTGTATCTATCATATGATTGGCCTCTGCCCCACTCTCTACCCATCCCATCATTTTTAACAGTTGGTTCAACTGAATATAGGGCGTGCTTAACACAAATTTTTCCATGCGCTATCTGCTTATTTTTTCACAATAATATACGAAATATTTCGCAATTTCCCAAATTTATCCTTCTTTATCGTACCCGTACTTAGCCTTCCATCGCGCGGCGAGCCAGCGGCGCAGCTCCGTCTCCTTGGCATTGCTTCCCGGATGGTAGAATGCAGTGTTCTGCAAGGCATCGGGTAAAAACTCCATGTCGGCAAAATTCCCTGGATGTGCGTGGGCATATTCATAGTTTTGACCATAGCCTAAGTCCTTCATGAGTTTTACCGGCGCATTGCGCAAGGGCAGTGGCACAGGCAAGTCTCCCGTTTTTCGCACCGCATCTAGTGCTGCATCTATGGCCATATAGCTGCTATTGCTCTTAGGCGAGGTAGCCAGATAGATGGCACACTGACTGAGTATAATTCTTGCCTCGGGCATGCCTATAAGCGACACCGCTTGAAAGCACTGGGTGGCCATGAGCAAGGCGTTGGGATTGGCATTGCCAATATCTTCGGAAGCCAAGATGACCATGCGTCGCGCAATAAATTTAATATCTTCTCCCCCATGCAACATGCGTGCAAGCCAATAGACTGCCGCGTTGGGGTCGCTGCCGCGCATGCTTTTGATAAAGGCGGAAATGATGTCGTAATGCTGTTCACCCGACTTGTCATACACAGCCATTTTCTGCTGTAGTACTTGCTCCACTAGGCGGTCGGTAATCATGAGTTTCTTCTCCTCTGCTGCGGTGAGTAACAACTCTAGGAGATTGAGTAGCTTCCTGCTATCGCCCCCGCTGAAGCGCAGCAATGCATGGGTTTCCTGCAGGTCAATGTCGTAATCTTTTAACAGCACATCTTCTTCAAGGGCACGCTGTATAATGCGCAACAAATCTGCTTCTTCCAAATCGCGCAACACGTATACCTGACAGCGGCTGAGCAAGGCGTTATTCACCTCAAAACCCGGATTTTCGGTAGTGGCACCGATGAGGGTAATCCAACCTTTTTCTACAGCTCCCAGCAGCGCATCTTGTTGGCTTTTATTGAAACGGTGAATTTCATCAATAAACAGAATAATGCGTCCTTGATCTTTGGCTTCTTGAATTACGGACCGCAAATCTGCGACACCGGAACTGATGGCACTGAGCACCCGCACCGGCAAGTCCACCATGGAGGCAATGATATGGGCCAAGGTGGTTTTACCTGTACCTGGAGGACCCCATAAAATCATACTTGGAACCTGCCGTTTCTCTAGCGCCAAACGCACGGGCGCACCCGAACCTGTGAGATGTTCTTGCCCTACGTACTCATCCAAGCTTTTGGGCCGCATGCGTTCTGCTAGGGGTGCATCAATCATGCTGTAAAAGTAGCACCTGTTCAAGGATTTCTCAAACAAGAACGCGGCAAAGCCTGCATATTTTTTTTATGAATTTAACGGCGTTTATCCTGGAAACCCAATCTCGGGCTACAGATAAAAAATCAACGCAGCCAATCCTGCAATTCCAAGGCCACTCAAGGCGTTTACCACATCGTTAGTAACGCGCGCAAAACCCTTATTTGGCTTGCCTTCTCCCGTATCTTGTGCTACTTCTTTACCATACCGGGCCTGTACAAAAGCCCCCAATACACTGTCTAACACACTTCCTGCAAATCCCAAGAGTAAAATTCCAAGCATCTGCGCTTGATTGGCTCCATATGCGGCTATACAGGCGGCACCCATTATTGCAGCGAGGGTACCAACCCCACTGATACAGCCACTCAAACCGGCAGGAACCCAGCGCAGGCTGCGCAAATCGAAAGCGCGCTTGCTAAAACGTTGTCCGATTTCGCTGCTCCATGTGTCGCTACACGCAACGGCTGCACTGATGAGGTAGAGGTATTCCCAAATTGGCAATGGTTTTATGCTATGCGCTACAGCCAGCAATAGCGCGAGACCGCCATTGCTATATACTTGTATGTGGTCACGGGCTTTTCCAGCCTTGATATCACTGCTTTTGCCACCGGGCAATTTGCCCAGTAATGAACCCGTGAGAAAAAAGACCAACATGGGCCAAAGCGAGAAGCCAGCAACCCACAGCACAATTCCTAAGAATACGGCCGCTACCGTTCCTGAAAAACTCAGCCATTTTTTATAAAAGGCAAAAATCCCTGCGGGAACTAAAGCCAAGGCATAGGCCAAAGACACAACAAAGTCCATGGCATCGCGCTGCGCCCACAGATACATCAACCAAGCAGAAACCAACGGAATCCAAAGATTGTCTCGCCCCTTGCTGCCCATAAGTTCAACAAAAGCGCTAATGCCTGAAATGGCTACCGCACCGGCTAAAAACACCCAAACAGATACTGTTTCTTGGTAGCCCAATGCACGCAGCACCCACATCCATATAAATGCAGTAACAAAAAAGGCCACTGCGCCAATCCATGATTTCTTATCTCCGGTAAGTACAATATTTCTCTTTGCAAAGCGCATACCCACCAAGGCTGCGAGGGCATCAGCAAGGGTCAAAAAAACCATAGGTCCGAGAATTAGGGCCTTATCCTGTGGATGCGGAAACAGAAAAAGCAACAGCAAAAAGGCCAAAGGAAAGAGCACGATGCCGTAGCTTTTTTCGCCCTTTATGGTAAAAAAATCGCGTTTAAATACGAGATACAGCAGTATGATTTCTGCAATGACAACTGCCGGAATCATCAATTGCGGATTGGACAGCAAAGCAGCGCACAAGGTGCAGGCCCCACAGGCCAAAATATGCAAGTATTTTCTGAATTGCATTTGTTGGGCAGGTTCTTTGCCCGACAGATAGCCCAGTACCACAGCAGCTGCCGCCACAATAACTCCCAAAATGGAGATGATTTGAATATCGGGCATGGCGCAGGCGTTGGGCATGGTGGTTTGCGAAGGTAAGTAAGATAATAAAATTGTCGGGCAGCGAATTTTGCAGGTAAAAATGCCTGAACTTTGTGAAGTGTGGTTTGAACTTGAAGATCAAGAATGGTTTCCCAATGTATTGCGGGAACAGCAAACAGCCTACATAGGCTGGATGGTGCGCAACTTTGGGGTTTACAAAGGGGTAGACTCCATACTTGCGGCTGAGTTGCCAAAACATGCAGGAACCATAACAGACTTAGGCTCGGGTTCTGGTGGGCCGTGGAAACAATTGGCCGCATCTGCAGCCCTGCGCGGAGCCAGCATTGAGCTCACCGACCTGTATCCCCAAACGCCAACAGACCTTCCGCCCAATTGCAGCTATTACCCCAAGCCCTTGCCGGCCTTACAGGCGCTGCCGCATGCCAAGGGCTTGCTCACCCTGTTTAATGCCTTTCACCATTTCACGGCAGCAGAGAGGGAGCAAATGATTCGAAATGCGGTATTGAACGGACGCAGTTTTTTTGCTGCTGAGATTTTGGGTCCCACCCTGCCTGATTTTTTGCGCATACTCACGGCAACAACCCTAGGACAATTGCTATTTGCGCCCTTCATCAGGCCCTTTTCTTGGAAACGCATGCTATTCACGTATGTGTTGCCCATCAATATTCTCACCGTGACTTGGGATGGACTGGCCAGTGTTTTCCGCGGTATTTCTGCCAATGAAATGGAAGATATGGCGGCCAAAGCGCGACAATTGGGTGCCTCGGCGAAAGTAGTGCGCCTCGGCACTTGGTATGCCCCTGTGCGTATCCTGCTCGTGAGTCCGCCTTGAGTCCGTATCTTTGAGCACTCCATGATCAAGACCATCGGCATTTTATGGCGTTTTAGCAGACCCCACACCATCGTGGGTTCCTTTGTCAGCGTGACGGCACTTTACAGCATCGCCTTGCGCATAAACTATGAGGCATTTCACTGGCAAACCTGGCTTATCACGCTAATCAGCTGCTTGGGTTGTAACCTATATATCACCGGACTCAATCAGTGGGCCGACGTAGAGATCGACAGCATCAACAAACCCAAGTTACCCATCGTTAGCGGGGAACTGAGCCGCCAAATGGCCTTGCGCATATGCTTGATTTCGTTAGGCATATCATTGGTATTGGCGGTACTGTCAGGTTGGTTTTTCACTGTGCTTATTATCTTAATTTCCCTCATAGGCACGGCGTATTCCTTGCCTCCTTTGCGGTTTAAGAAGCACCATTTAGGCGCGGCGGCAGCTATAGGTCTGGTGCGCGGTGTAATGGTAAATACGGGCATTTACTTGCATTTTCACTGGAGCATGACGGGAGCTTACGAGTTTCCCGACAGCATGGTGGCATTGACCGTGTTTATCACGGCGTTCAGCATAGGCATAGCTTGGTTCAAGGACATCCCAGATACGGCGGGCGACGACCGTTTTCAGATACGCACCTTAGCGGTGTTATTGAACAGAAAACGTGCATTTTTATTGGGCGCCATGTTGGTCATAGGCGCGTATGGGTTCATGTTGTGGGATGCGTGGCAAGCGGGCAACATGGCATCCTTGGTAGCGCATGGCATATTTTTAAGCATATTCACGGGCATGTGTTTTATCGTAGACACGGGAAAGCAGAAGTCAGTGCGTTGGTTTTACATGGGTTTTTGGCTTCTTTTCTTTGCGGAGTATATTGTGTATCCCTTTTTGGTATAAGGTTTACAACGATTTTGACCATTTCTCTTTGCATCATGTCAAAATTTTCACTATTTTTGCAGCCCTGTTGAAAACCCGAGAGGGACAGATTCAACGAAGAGCATGCGTAGCTCAATTGGATAGAGCATCTGACTACGGATCAGAAGGTTTGGGGTTCGAATCCCTACGCGTGCACTAAAGCATTCCTGGTGCCTCTGCGAAAGCAGAGGCATTTTTTATTGCCCCCACCCCCGCAATGAGCTTGCTCAATTGCAGGGGTGGGCAATAAAAAACCTCATTCGAAGAATGAGGACCAGGAATGTAGACTTCGTCTTAGTAGGGATCACTGAAAGTAATCCCTACTGTACATTGTACTACCCCCAAAAATCACCGCAATCCCTACGCGGCCCAGCAAAGCGCCGGCCCCTATCAGCACTCCCCCTAAACATTACCGCAATCCCTACGCGGCCCAGCAAGGCGCCGGCCCCCTTTCAGCACTCCCCCTAAAACAGACCGTAACTCCCCACCCGGCCAAGCAAAGCGCCGGCCCCTATCAGCACACTCCCCAAGACAGACCGTAAATCCTACCCAGCCCAGCAAAGCGCCGGCCCCTATCAGCACACGTCCAAACCGAAAAGAGTTCCTACTTTAATAGATTCCTATACTAAAAGGACTAATACTTGCGATCTCATCGTGAACTGCACCATAGACCCCTATAAAAAATACCCCTCAATTCATGGTCCAGGTTTCTTAACAAACAACCTCAACTTTGGACCCTTGGAAGCATTACCCCACCAACCCGTTT
>JBEIRK010000049.1:0-17483 GCA_040376005.1 Flavobacteriales bacterium | reverse complement strand
TTAGGGAAGCAGATGTGAAATTCAAACGCCGCGTTTGGAGATACATCGATACCCGTCAAAAAATGAATAAGTCTTTCACTTGGCCTAAAAACCCTGTAACACAGGTGATTTATGACCTAGGTGTTAAAGGTTTGGCACGCTGCTACTGGACAGATTCATTGAACCGTCTGATGACTCCTGAAGATGCGTTTAAACAAGGTTCACAATTGATCGTTACCCAGGTTCAAAATCCTTTGAACCCTGAAGATCCTACTGACCTTGTAGATACTGCATACTACGAACTGTTTACCTTCGATAAAATCAAGAAATTTGAAATTATGGAAGATTGGATTTTTGATTACAAACATTCAGAATTCAGACCTCGTATCATTGCAATTGCACCTTTGTATCCATTTGAAGTAAATGGTATGGTGTTCGAAACTCCTTTGTTCTGGATGAAGATGGATGATATCCGTCCTACCTTGGCCAAGTGTGAGGTGTACAACCGCTACAATGATGCAATGCGTATCAGCTGGGATGATTTGTTCAACCATTACAGATTGTTTGATAGCTATATCGTAAAACAAACAGACTGGGATGATCTTCCAATCGCTTTGAAACCTGAATTTCAACAAGACGGTTTGGGCGCTTTGATTGAAGGTGAAAATATCAAGAATGATCTTTTCATCTTTGAACATGACCTTTGGGAGTATTAATTCACAACCAAGATAATTTGAAATCCCCGCCTTGTGCGGGGATTTTTTTTGTTTCATGTACCAAATCATTACAGATACCCTTTTGTAATTCGGTCGTTTCTGTGTATTTTTGCGCTTCGTTTTGAAAAAGGCGTCCGATTTACCAGAGGAATTTGAAATTGAATTCGTTAAGCTGAAAGACGGGCATTACGATTTTCAAAATGAGGCGAAGCTTTCGTTCTTTGAGTGTTTTGAGAATCCAGACGTGAAAGGTGCACAGGTAGAAGTGTCTCTTGGATTGGATAAAAACGTGCATATGATGCAGGTGATTATTCAAGTTAAGGGAACCGTTGATGTAACCTGTGATCGTTGTTTGGAACTCATAGCAAGGCCTGTACAATCGCAGTATCGAATCGTGTATCATTTTCAAGGTGAGAACAATCACCAAGCAGATGAAGAGCAATTGGAAGTGGAGTATGTAGAGTTGGCGCACAACGCGACTTCTTTCAACGTAGCCCGCCAAGTGTACGAAACCATACTCTTGTGCATTCCCATGATTCGCAATTGCGATGACATGGAAATCAAGCCTTGCAATGCACAAATGCTCGAAAAATTGAATACGCTTCAAGCAGGGGAGGAGGCACAAGCAGACCCCCGATGGGACAAATTGAAAGAACTATTTAAAAAATAAGGAATAATGGCACATCCTAAGCGAAAAATATCCAAAACCCGCCGCGACAAGCGTCGTACGCACGACAAACTTGATGTTCGGCCCATGATCGCTGACCCGGTAACCGGTGATGTATCTCTGTACCACAGAGTGAATCTTGAAACTGGTATGTACCGTGGACAGAAGGTCATGAAGGGTAGAAACGAAGCCTGAAAATGAGAATTGGCTTCGATGCCATGGGTGGGGATTTTGCCCCATTAGAATGCGTAAAAGGGGCAGCCCTTGCAGCTGAACTGCATCCAGATTGGAAGCTGGTTCTGTATGGGCCAAACGACCAAATTGTGGAAGTATGCGCAACCCTAAACATCAATCCTGAAACCTTCGAAATTGTAGATTGCTCATCCGTAATTGGAATGAGTGATCATCCCGTGAAAGCAATTGCTTCCAAACCGGACAGCAGCCTTGCACGTGGTTTTCAACACTTAGCCGAAGGAAAAGTAGAAGCCTTTGTAAGTGCGGGCAACACTGGTGCTATGCTTGTGGGTGCCCTCATGTCTGTTAAGGCCATTGATGGTGTGATGAGGCCTTGCCTTACTTCACTCATTCCCCGTGAAAACAAAATTCCAGGCTTGCTGCTCGACGTAGGAGCCAATAGCGATGTGAAACCCGAGCATCTCCAACAGTTTGCATTGTTGGGTTCTCTGTATTACAAAGCCCTGTTCAAGGTGGAAAATCCTCCTGTGGCATTGCTTAATATCGGAGAAGAGGAAGAAAAAGGTTCCTTGCTTACCAAAGCAGCACACCAACTGCTAAAGGAAACTCCAGGTATCAACTTCGCAGGCAATGCAGAAGGTCGTGATATCTTCTCTGAAGATTTTGACGTTATCGTTTGTGATGGTTTCACAGGAAATGTGATCATTAAAGTATGTGAAGGTATGTTCTATCGCCTTCTCAAACGCGGTATCCAGGATGATTACTTGGATAAATTCAATTTTAAATATTATGGAGGTAGCTCCATATTAGGTGTAAATGCCCCAGTTATTGTTGGGCATGGTATCACCAAAGCAGATACGTTTGTAAAAATGTTGGAAGTTGCAGCTGACCAAATTCAGAGTGGTTTAATCCCTGAAATGAGAAGGTCCTTTGCTTCTTTCGCACAGCAGGAGGAGGGATAATGACAAGAGTAACAGCAGCAATTACCGCAGTAGGTGGTTATGTTCCTGAAACGGTTCTTACCAATCAGGACTTAGAAAAAATGGTGGATACCACGGATGAGTGGATTACCACACGCACAGGTATTAAAGAACGTCATATACTGAGAGAGCCAGGTAAGGCAACCAGCGATATGGCCGTGCGTGCCATCCTACCTATGTTGGAGAAATACAATATCGATCCCCTTGATATTGATGTGATTATCTGTGGTACCATTACTGGTGACTTTATTTTTCCTGCTACAGCAAACCTAATTGGTGATAAAATTGGGGCGAAAAACGCTTGGGGCTTTGACCTCGCCGGCGCTTGCTCGGGTTTCTTATACTCACTAGAAACTGGCTGCCGCTTTATTGAAAGTGGTCGCTACAAAAAAGTATTGGTCTGCGGTCTCGATAAAATGAGCACCATTATTGACTATACCGATAGAAATACCTGCATCATCTTTGGCGATGGAGGCGGTTGTGTATTGCTTGAACCCAATACAGAAGGTTATGGTATGTTAGACTCTTCATTGCACATGGACGGCAGTGGCAAAGAGTTTTTGTTTCAAAAAGCAGGCGGTTCTATGAATCCGCCAACCATTGAAACGGTTACCAACAGAGAACATTTCGTGTACCAAGAGGGTAAAACGGTTTTCAAGTTTGCTGTGACCAATATGGCTGATGTTTCCTACCAAATGATGGAACGCAACAATCTCACTTCGGACGACGTGAATTGGTTGCTCGCCCACCAAGCCAATCTGAGAATTATTGATGCTACTGCAGAACGCATGAACTTGGATAAAGAAAAGGTATTGGTAAATATTGAACGCTATGGCAATACCACTGCAGGTACGTTGCCTCTCCTTATGTTTGATTTTGAAAAGAAATTCAAAAAAGGAGACAATATCATTCTGAGTACATTCGGTGGTGGATTCACCTGGGGTTCTATGCTATTGCGCTGGGCCTACGATCCAGCTTAATTTTTTCTCAACACAGCCCTAAATATATAGTCACTGAGCTGCTGCGCTGGGTTTGTGGTATAACCACTGCTGAGCAGTGTTAGATTGTGTCTCTCAATGAGTTGCTTGAGCTGACTCTCGTTTTCGATTTCGAAAATACTGCAGGTGATATACACCAAAATGCCTCCTGATTTCAATCTGGAGAGGGCATTGCCAATAATGCTTGCCTGTCTTACTGCCTGCTTTTCTATGCTGCCCGTATCAAAGAAGTGCGGAACCTCTGGATTCCGACGCCAGGTGCCACTGCCCGTGCAGGGTACATCCGCAATAATGCAGTCAAATGTGCCTATCGCCTCCGAGGGTGTGCGGTTCTCTAGATTCAGTACTTCCAACCGTGGAGTCTGCAAACCTGCTTGCTGAAATCTCTCTTTGAGGTTTTCCAAAATTGG
Organism: Flavobacteriales bacterium; assembly: GCA_040376005.1. Taxonomy (GTDB): domain Bacteria; phylum Bacteroidota; class Bacteroidia; order NS11-12g; family UBA955; genus JAGXTF01. The sequence goes on along the minus strand of JBEIRK010000049.1, from coordinate 13,538 downwards.
AGGACGTATATCACTGCACGTAAGCTGTATCCCAGGATACGTTTCTACAAGGCTTAGCGCTTTACCACCTGCACCGGAACAACAATCCCATACATGACTGCCTTTGGGCAATTCTAAGCCTTTTACGGCCAAATAAGAGCCATAATCTTGTATTCTACATATTCCATGCTCGGTGGCTTCATTGAGGCTTACATGGCTCGGAAATGCATAAACATCGTCCTGTACTTCAAAGGAAAGGGAATGGGCTTTTAGAAACTGCTGCCATGCAGCCACTTTATGCCGGAAAGGGATGGCAAACACGGGTGCTGGGGTTCGAAACCATACGTGCAGGGCAGCCAAATCTAGGTTGGGGTCAATAGCGTGGCTAAGCGTATTTAAAACACTGGGTTTGCTGCCATCGTCTAATCTAGGAGTAAGCGCATATTGTTCAGCGAGCCTAAGATGCGCGGCCAACACCTCTGGGGTGGCTTTTTCCTCGCGGTCGGCGCACATACGCCACCACGTGTAGCAGGCTTGACGGTAAAACTTGCGGTCTTTGGAACCGAATTGTTTGTTCTGTCGAAATACCTCTTTTAAATAGGTGTGAAAAGGTTGGTCACCTTGATACGCTGCTAGGATGTCGCAGGCAATGCTAAGTTGACGGTTGTGGTAACTCAGGGGGCAAATTCTTTGCGTTCTTCGTCTACAATCTGAAGGTAATTCAGACCGAAATTGGCAAATCCGCGGTTCAATGGTCGTAAGCGTATCATGTTGATATACCCTCGGTATTCCGCGTTTGGCAGGTGGTATACAAAGTTTCTACCAAAGGTCATGAGACCATAACATAAATAGGTAGCTTGGTCATATCCGATGTAGGCAAACTTACTGGGCTCGCCGGCATACGATTCAAAAAATGAATTTCTGAATTGGGCAGCCAATGAGTCATCTAGGGAAACATAGTTTACTTCCGGATAAATGACACGGGGTTCATTTACATTATAGGTACTTTGTGAAGGATTGTGCCATTCTACATGCGCAAACAGATAGGAATGGGCTTGGTATTTAATGGCACGGGCAATTACAGATTTGGCGTCGCGCGCACTGGCCGTAGTAAGTATAATCACGCTATCCTTATAGGGGATGGTGCCGCTGAGCTTGCCATTGCTATAGGTCATGCTTTGCGCTTTGATGCCGTGTGTATTGCGCAATTCCTGCAACAGGGTGGTTGCCATAGATTTGCTTTCATCGTCTGTTCCAGATACCACAATGAACTTGTGTTTGGGAAACCAACTCACACTTTTTGACGCAGATGCGAGCAGTTTTATACTGTCTGGTACAAAGAAATTCACCACATTCCCTTTTGAATATTGGGGTTCAAAGTATTTTAGTGGACTTACCAAAAGGATATTGTGTTTCTTGCAGAATTTCTCAGTGGTTTCAAGTCCTTTCTCGTATACCGGCCCAACGATAATATCCATGCTCGGCATGTCGGGGTGGGAAAGCGCATTTTCTAAAGCAAAGCTGTCTTTTTCGCTATCAAAGACATACAGCTTCAAGTGCAATCCTTCTGCTTCCAATATCATGGCTGCAGTTTTAAAACCTTCGTAATAATCCAGCATGGCTTCGCTGAGGTTGTTGGATCCTGCATCTGCACTTTTAAAAGGCAATAGCAGGGCCACACGGTACTCTTTTTCAGCAAGCTGTGCCTGCGATTTAAGTGCAGGAAAAGCCAGCAGAGCAAGCAGGATGATATACGATTTTCTTATTCCCATTCAATGGTAGCGGGTGGTTTAGAGCTAATATCATACACGACACGGTTGATACCGCGCACATTGTTGATGATGGCGTTGCTGATGTCTGCAAGGATTTCATAAGGTATGTGCACCCAATCCGCAGTCATTCCGTCGGTGCTGGTTACTGCGCGCAGCGCCACAACATTTTCATAGGTGCGTTCATCTCCCATAACACCCACACTTTGTACCGGTAGCAATATGGTGCCGGCTTGCCAAATTTTATCGTACCAACCCGTTTCTTTGAGTTTACCAAGGTAAACCGCATCGGCGTCTTGCAGCAACTTCACCTTGTCTTTGGTAATGTCACCAATAATACGAATGGCAAGTCCAGGACCTGGGAAAGGATGCCTGTTCAGGATATCTGCTGGCAATTCAAGTGCTGCACCTACGCGGCGCACTTCGTCTTTAAAAAGACTGCGCAAAGGTTCAACAATGCCCAAATGCAATGATTCTGGCAATCCACCCACATTGTGGTGCGATTTTATAGTTGCTGAGGGTCCTTTCACGCTTACACTTTCAATTACGTCTGGGTAGATGGTTCCTTGTGCCAGCCACTTCGCATTGGGAATGCGGCCTGCTTCATCTTGGAATACTTCTACAAACACCCTGCCAATGATTTTTCTTTTGGTTTCAGGATCTGAGACTCCATCAAGTTCTGTATAAAATCTCTCAGAAGCATCAATGGCATGCACATTTAAATCCAGCGTTTTGTAAGCGGCTTGAACCTCTTCAAATTCATTTTTGCGCAGCAATCCATTGTTGATGAATATGCAATGCAAATTTTTGCCAATGGCTTTGTTTAACAATAAAGCAGCCACTGAGCTGTCCACACCTCCAGAGAGGCCGAGGATAACGGTGTCGTCGCCCACCTGCTTGCGAATGGCTTCCACAGAATCATTTATAAAATGACCTGGAGTCCAGTCACCAGTGCACTTGCAAATATTATATAGAAAGTTGCGGAGCAATTCAGACCCTTCGGTGCTGTGATACACTTCTGGGTGAAACTGAATGCCATAAACGTGGTTGTAATCGTCGCAGCGGAATGCAGCCACAGGAATACTCTGTGTGGTTGCAATAACCGTGGTATGCTCAGGAAGGCGGGTGATGGTATCGCCGTGGCTCATCCACACCTGTGATTCATAGCTCAATCCGTCGAGCAAAGCATTGAACTCGCCCGTCTGTTGCATAATGGCGCGGCCATACTCTCTATGGGCACTTTTTGCAACTTCGCCACCCAGCTTTTTGGCCAACATTTGCGCACCATAGCAAACGCCCAAAACTGGAAAGGTATTGAGATATTTTTCGATATCAGGATTGGGTGCATCCACATCATTCACGCTGCATGGACTCCCGCTGAGGATAATGCCTTTTACGGATGCATCAGGTTCGGGATAGTGGTTGTAGGGGTGGATTTCGCAATACACATTCTGCTCGCGAACACGACGCGCAATCAGCTGCGTGTACTGTGAGCCAAAGTCAAGGATCAAGACCTTTTCATTCATTGGAAGCCGCGAATTTACAGAGAAAATCGCAAGCTATAAGGCCGAATTGATTAAAACAATGAAAGTTGTTCTTTCAGTAATCTAAAAGTCATGCGGTGTTCATCACAAGGGCCATGCGCAGCTATGGCTTTGCGGTGCGCAGCTGAAGGATATCCCTTGTGCTTGTCAAAGCCATATTCGGGGTATTTGAGGTGCATGGAGAGCATCATTTCATCCCGATGCGTTTTGGCCAAAATACTCGCTGCAGCGATTGCGGTAAAGCGTGCATCGCCTTTTACCATACAAGCGTGAGGCACTTCATGCCAAGGTTTAAATCTATTGCCGTCTACAAGAATAAAGGTGGGATAGGTGTGCAGCTGGTTTAATGCCTTGTGCATGGCAAGTATAGAGGCATTCAGAATGTTTATTTTGTCAATTTCAGCTGGGCTGCAAATACCAATTGCCCATTCACAGCGGGTTTCAATAAATTCCCTCAGCAGGTTCCTGTTTTTTTCACTTACCTGTTTGGAATCATTGAGCAAAGGATGTTTGAAATTCTTGGGCAAGATAACCGCTGCTGCAACTACAGGTCCGGCAAGGCAACCTCGTCCGGCCTCATCACAGCCGGCCTCAGCAAGGGTGCGGCTATATTGATTTTTAAGGCTCAGTGTGTGTGAATTTATAGGCGATGGCCAAAGCGTACTTATGAAACACTTCACGGGTTTGGTACCAGCCCACCTCTAAGCCATTTATACCTTCTAGCAACCCGCGTTGCAGGAAAAAGGTTTTGAAAAATTTGGATATGGGGCTAAAAAGCAATTTGAAAATCAAATAATGCCAAGGGAGTTTCATGAATTCACGGGCAGCAATGCGGGCAAACTTCTTACTTTGGCTTTTCATCTCTTCCCTGCTGTTGTAGGTGAAATGCAGGATGTCGCCTTTGATATGTTCTGGACCGCCTTGGTGTAACTCAAATCGATCGTGTGGATTGACACCGCCCCAAGCACCTGCAGTCTTTTTCCAGAGTCGTAGTTTGGTGTCGGGGTACCATCCGCAGCCTTTGATAGGTTTTTTACAATAGTGGTTCAGGCGGTTCATCGTATACCCTGCTGCTTGAGGATTTTCCATCACGTTGGCAATGCTTTCTGCCAATAAGGGACTCAATCGTTCATCGGCATCTAAGGACAGCACCCATTCGTGGCTTGCCATTTCTTTGGCCCGATTTTTTTGTTGAATATGGCCATCAAATGGGTGGGTTTCAACCCTTGCTCCCAGTGCTTTTGCAATGCGAACGGTGTTGTCTGCAGAGCCGCTATCCAAAATTAGGACCTCGCTGGCTATAATCTGCACAGAAAGAATACAGTTGCGTATGTTCTGTTCCTCATTGAATGTGATAATAACTACAGAAATCGGCTCCATGTGTTCTTCCCCTTGACCAGTGCAAAGAAACAAAAAAACCGCCTGCAATTTGCATGCAGACGGTTGTATATGAAAATGAGTTTGGCTTAGTTTTGTTTGGCCAACTGCACTTCGCAAAGAATTCTTACATCATCATTCAATAAGAATCCGCCCGCCTCAAGTGCTGCATTCCAGTTTAGGTTCCAATCTTTACGATTGATTTTGCCGTCGATGCTGAAACCTGCTTTTACATTGCCCCAAGGGTCCTTAGCGATACCGCTGAATTCTGCAGCCAATACTACAGGATTGCTGATGCCTTTTATGGTAAGATTGCCGTGCACATGAAATGCGTTATCACCAGTTTTTTCAAAACGGGTGCTTTCAAAAGTTAAGGTTGGGTGTGCTTCAGTTTCAAAGAAATCTTGAGATTTCAAGTGACCATCGCGACCTTCGTCACCAGTAGTAATAGAGTTTGCGTCGCCAGAGAATACCACTTTCGCGTCAGAGAAATCTTCTGCAGATGTGGTAATGCTGCCTTCAAATTTGCCTAAGGTGCCTGTTACTGTTGAAATCATAAGGTGCTTGATTTTAAAGTGCACTTCTGAGTGTGATGGGTCAATAGCCCATACGGTGTTGTTTTGAGATTCTGATTGAGTTGTCATATTTGAATAGGTAGAGATAACACAAATGGGTAAAAATTTGTTTGAACAAATAAAATATTTTTTTCAATCGGTATGATTTTTGTTTTCTTAGCCAAACATATATGGATGCTGCTGTACCGATAACATCAAAATTTCCCGCGTCTGGCGTAAGTATTTTCGCCCAGATGACGGCTATGGCCAATGAATACAATGCATTGAACATGGCGCAGGGGTTCCCTGATTTTCAGTGTGACCCCGAATTGGTGAAACGCGTGAATCACTATATGAAGGCAGGATTCAATCAATATGCGCCCATGCCCGGCTTGCCGCTATTGCGCCAGCGCATTGCTGCCAAGACCGAAAAGCTGTATTCAGCGCAATACGATTGGGAATCGGAGGTTACTGTTGTGCCTGGCGCTACTTTAGGCTTGTTTTGCGCGATTTCTGCAATTGTGCGGGAGAATGATGAGGTAATCGTAATCGAACCTGCCTACGATTGTTATGTACCTGCTATTGAACTCAACGGAGGGAAGGCCGTGTTCACAAAGTTGAAATACCGAGGCTTTACCATTGACTGGTCCGAGATAAAAAAGCTCATCAACTTTAAAACCCGGGCAATTATTATCAATACTCCACACAATCCCACAGGGATGGTTATGTCTGCACAGGATATGCTCACCTTGGAAAAGTTGGTGGAAAATACGGATATCATCATCATTAGTGATGAGGTATACGAGCATATCATTTTTGATGGATTGGAGCACCAAAGTGTGGCGCGGTATCCCAAATTGGCAGCGCGGAGTTTTATCGTATCTAGTTTTGGTAAAACCTACCATACCACCGGTTGGAAAATGGGTTATATACTGGCTCCAGAAAGGTATACCGCAGAGTTGCGTCGCATTTACCAATATGTGACCTTCGCGGCAAACACGCCCATACAGTATGCCATGGCGGATTACTTGGAGCAAGAAGAGGCCTATTTAAATCTGCCTTCTTTTTATCAAGAAAAGCGGGATTTGTTTCGTGGTTTGATTAAAAAATCAGGTTTCAAACTGATGCCTTGCCCAGGTTCCTATTTTCAGTTGCTTGGTTATGAAAAATTTGGGACCGAGTCGGATATGGAAATGGCGGCTAAGCTTACCAAAGAATTTGGAATTGCTTCAATCCCTATTTCGGTCTTTTATCATGATAAAACCGACAATAAGTTGTTGCGGTTTTGCTTTGCAAAATCCAATGAAACCCTTGAAAAGGCGGGCCATATTCTATGCAATATTTAAATATTCTTGCCGTGCAGGCAGACTTACTATGGGAGAATGCGGAAGGGAATTTGAGGCATTTAGACCATCTGCTGGCAGATCGTAATAACATAGATGTCATTGTGCTGCCCGAAATGTTTGCCACAGGTTTTACGATGAAACCCGAAAAACAGGCCCAAACGATGCAGGGAGAAGCGGTGCAATGGATGTGCCGCCAATCCGCCGGAAGGGCAGTATGTGGAAGTTTGTCTATTAAAGACCAAGGACAGTATTACAACCGTTTTGTCTGGGCGGAGCATGGCGAAGTAAAATATACCTATGACAAGCGCCATCTTTTTGGTTATGGCAATGAGCCGAAACACTACACAGCGGGAGAGCAACTATTGATCTTTGAATATAAAGGATGGAAAATACAGCCTTTTGTTTGCTATGACTTGCGATTTCCAGTGTGGTGTCGCAACACTACTGGAGTAGATCTTCAGATATATGTTGCCAATTGGCCTCAGGTGCGCATCGCTGCATGGGAAAAGTTGTTGCAAGCCAGGGCCATAGAGAACCAGTGCTACGTAATAGGCGTAAATAGAGTAGGTGAGGACGGCAACGGGATATACCACAATGGCAATAGCCTGCTGTGTTCTGCACGTGGCGATGTAATGTGGAAATCGGAGCAGGAAGAGGCTGCAGTTGTCTTGAAGCTGGATAAAGGTCCTTTGCTCGACTTTCGGGCTCAGTTTCCTGTACTGAACGACCGAGACGGTTTCAGCCTTTTATAATTATTTTACTTTTTTACCAGCCACTTCCAATAGGTAGCTTTTGATAAAGGGCCAGATGTCGCCATCCATGACTGCACCCACATTTGAAGTTTCTTCGCTTGTGCGTACGTCTTTCACCAATTTGTAAGGGTGGAATACATAGTTGCGGATTTGAGAACCCCATTCAATTTTCATTTTTGAGTCCTCAATTTCAGCACGCGCCGCATTGCGCTTTTGAATTTCCATTTCATACAAGCGGCTCTTTAGCATTTGCATGGCGAGTTCGCGGTTAGCCAACTGGCTGCGTTCTACTTGACATACCACAACGATACCTGTAGGAACGTGGGTAAGTTGCACTTTAGTTTCAACTTTGTTTACGTTCTGACCACCTGCACCGCCACTTCGTGAAGTTTGCAACTCAACATCTGCCGGTTTTATATCAATATGAATGGTATCATCTACCATTGGGTACACATATACAGACACAAATGAGGTATGGCGTCGCGCATTGCTATCAAACGGAGAGATGCGCACCATTCTGTGCACTCCATTTTCCCCTTTGAGGTAACCAAAGGCAAAATCGCCTTCAATTTCTAGGGAAACGGATTTAACACCCGCCACATCGCCATCCTGGCGATCCAGTTCTTTTACCTTGAAGCCATTTTTTTCAGCAAACATGATATACATGCGCATGAGCATTTGAGCCCAATCGCAGCTTTCTGTTCCACCAGCACCGGCATTGATTTCAATAACACAGTTCAAATGATCTTCTTCATTTTGAAGCATGTTTTTGAATTCTAGATTTTCTACTTCAGTGCTGAGTATTTTGTATTGCGCCTCAACATCATCAGAGGATCCTTCGCCTGCTTCGGCAAATTCTACTAAAATTTCTAGGTCACTGAGGTGGCTTTCAACGGATTTGAAAGCGTCAGTCCATTGCTTTTTGTCTTTGATTTTGCGCAGATGCGCTTCCGCTTTTGTTGGATTGTCCCAAAAACTCGGATCTAAGGTTTGTTCTTCTTCGTCGGCTATTTCAGCCAGTTTTCTATCGATGTCAAAGATACCTCCTCAAGGCCTCTACACGGCCCCTTATATCCTTAAATTGCTCAGTATTCACGCTGCAAAGATACGATTGAATTTTGGCTGCGGTCTATACACTTTGTTTTTTTACGTCAAACTGCTGAATTCCAGAGCATTGGATGACAATTAGAATAGATCCAATCCGCGAGTTATGTAAATTGAAAAATATATTATGTAAATTGAAAGTTTGATTTTGTAAATCAAAAACACTATATTTGTATTTCGTTGTGAAAGTATATGTCTCAATAAGGTCACGTCATAAGTACGGGTATAAGGACGCGTTATAAGTACTGGAAACTAGATAAAAAATGTAAGTAGAAAATACAGTAAAATTGGAGTTAAAAACACCGCAGATGGCTGTGAATCAGGTAATATATAAAAAGAAAGTATTGATATATGTGTTTTTAATGTTGATGTGTTTCCCTATGGCGATTTGGGGACAATATGATGATACTATTAAGGGCAAGATTACGGTGAATTACAACAATCCAAATCGGATGAAGGTATCCGTATTGGCCAGCACCGCAATGGAAATTCAGAGTATTGGGGGTGGCGTGTTTTTGCCAACGGCAAGTATTGATGCACACATGCGTCCAAGCCGCTGGGTTGCGCTACATGGAGGATTTACGCAGCAGTTTCAATTGGGTTGGCAGTACCAGAAAATTAGGGACACCCGCAATATTGAATTTGGAGGACGTGTGTTTTTCTCTCAGAAAGTCATTGACAAGACAAAGACCTTTACTGCGGGAACTAAGTTCTGGACCTATGATTTCTTATTTCCCGTTAAAGTGCTGTGGAATACCGGTATAAGTGGAAGTTTTAGATACGGAACTGGGGTCTTTAATACAGGCTCTGATGCAAATACTGCAGTGAAATTCACAAATATAGAAACCAATAAAGTACAGTTTTTAGAACAGGCAGCGATACCGTATACCTTTTCAGAATTAACCGCGGGCTTTGTCGTGTCTACATCTAGCAATATGAAGGTGACGGCGCATATTCCCGCAAGTAGAATTACAAGAGAGAGGCGCATGAAGACCTATACAGAGTTTCGTGTAGAGGGAATTTATGGACGTGCGTTCAACTTTGATACTTTGATTTCAAGAAAGTATAATGACCAAGCAACAGAATATACTGAATACCGTGTAGATATTTTAAGGACAGAAAATTGGGGCATTCGTTTCCAAGGTATATTCCGCAGAAAACTGCTGGGATTAAAGCTTGAAGCCGGCACCCGGCCTGGCATTTATTACCGTTTTTCAGAGAGTGAACGCGGCAGCATTTTGGACCGATCCTATATACTTTTAGGATTTGGTTTTGGCTGGATGTAAAGTTTGGTAAACATTTTGCCTGTATTTGTCGTCTTATACAGGAAACATGGCAACATTTAAAATTTTATCGATAGCTACGGCTTTGTGTTTGTTTGGGAATGCGCAGGCTCAGTTTGAAACAGATACTTCGGATTTACTTCCTGTGAGCAGTCTTCCCAATACCCAAAGCTTTGTGTATCGCCTCATTACTCAAGAATATTTGAACAATGAGAATGGATATTTTTTAGATGTATCGGTAGACACGCAATACCTGCATTTTAAGCGCATAGAGGGCGAAAGGTCTTTCAGCATGCAGCGCAGCAAAAGCGATAATCGTATTGTTTCATTGCGCCGCGACACCTTGATGGCGATTCCCTTGCAATTGAAGTTTACGCAGGCGGGTGAGGTTCAAGAATTGCTTAACTGGAAATCGTTTCGCGATGTATTTATGGCCAATTATAGTATTCAAGTGCGGCTGGGACAAAAGACTTCTGAGGAATTCGAAGAGGCCAAGAATACCCTGAACAATGAAGGCTATGTGCGAAGGTTGGTGATGGAGGATATTAGCTATTTGTTTGGCTTGCACGGCGATACATTTAAAGCAGATGCCGAATATATTCGATTGAAGACCATTCGGTCGCCTTTTTCAGGGAATGATTATTACTTTCAGGGGTATTTAAAATTTGAAAAGCCTTTGGGAACGAAGAATACGGTGATATTTCGTGCGAAAAATGCTGCAGGAGAGAAAGAAAAGCCATTGTTAATGGAGGAGGCTAAGGCGTATTTGAGAAAGACGGTACCAGCAGGTGAGCCTGTGTCAGAAATACATTCTGTGGGCTTGAATAGTGAGCAGTATTATCAGTATAATGCTGCACAAAAGCGCATGATACAAGTGACCTTGTCCGATGTGGTAGCCTTGGATATGAGTTCCCGCGGAAACATCCGCACCTTTGATTTGTGGGATATTACGGAGTAGTAGTATGAGTGCTGTGGGTATGTTAAGTTTGGATAACAAGCGTCACTAACTATATTTGAATTGTTAATTCCATCCATGAACCACAAAAGTATCTTCGCCATTCTAGCCCTAGCTGGTGTTTCCCATGCCTATGGACAAAGTGTTGAACGCAGTGTTATCGCCTCTGGCGGCGCTGTTGTATCCGCTGGAAATGTTATTTTAAGTTATACGGTAGGCGAGACGGTAGTGCAAACTGCGGCTGCGGGTTCAGTGATCCTAACCCAAGGCTTTCAGCAGCCTGAGGGGGCTGTTTCTAGCGTTGAACCCATCGCTGCTTCTGCAGGATTAACTGTGTTCCCAAACCCTTCTGATGGTGTGTTTACCATTCAGTCACTCAATGATGGGTTGCAAGCACAATCTGAGTTGTATACTGAAGTGTACGATGGCACAGGTAAGTTAGTGGATAAGCAATCTTTGTCTTTTGACGGAGGTGTTGGTGCCTTGAACATCAGCGCATTACCGGGTGGTCTTTACACCTTACGACTGACTTCGAATTCAGGTGTTACATCTGCATTTCGACTTACGATCATTAAATAAACCCAAACCCCAATAAATTACTATGAAAAAAATTCAAGCCCTCGCGGCTGCGTTCGCGTGCGCAGTAGCGTCAATTCAGGCACAATCCCCCAATCGCATTAGTTACCAAGTAGTAGTGCGCAATTCCAGTGGCGTATTGGTAGCCAACGGTACCAATGTAGGCCTTAGATTTACCATTAGAGACGGTTCGGCAGGTGGCACTGTTCTTTATCAAGAAACGACCACCCAAAGTGTAAACAATGCCTTTGGACTAATTCAGTTCAACATTGGCAGTGGCTCTGTTTCGCAAGGCGCTTGGCCTAGCGATGCACAATGGAGTGCAGGTGCCAAATTCCTACAAGTGGAAGTAGATCCTACAGGCGGCACAAGTTACACCGATATGGGTGCCATGCAATTGGTATCTGTGCCTTATGCACTGTATGCAAATGCAGCTTCTACCGCAACTACAGCTACCACTGCAACAACAGCAACTACGGCTACTACTGCAACAACAGCTACAACCGCAACCAACTTGTCAGGTACTGTAAATCCAACTCAAATTACAGCAGGTGGTGCCAGCAGTGGCCAAGTAATGAAATACAATGGAACCAATTGGGCACCAGGCACAGATGATGCGGGTGCATATACTGCAGGCAAAGGTTTGTCTCTTATAGGGAGTACTTTTAATTCTGTGTGGACAGCAAACGGTAATACCATTTACAATAACAATACTGACAATGTAGGGATTGGAACATCAACCCCTAATGCGAATACTAAATTACATGTGAAAGGTTCCAGTTCAGCTTTTTGTGAAGATTTTGTTGTTGAAGGTTCAGGCTCCCTGAACGGGATGAGTCTTTTTTCAAATAGTGCAAATTCAATTACTGGATTGCGTATTCGAAAGTTTGGTTCAACCACCAATAATGCTTCATTGTTGTTCTGTGAAGCAGGAAGTTTTTCTGATAATTTGGTGATTTCAACCGACGACGCTGCCAATACCACAGAAATTACTGTAAATAAAACCACCAAGAATGTGGGAATCGGACTGGTAAACGCCAGCTATAAGTTAGATGTTACGGGTAATTTCCGCGCTTCGACCAATGCGTTCGTAGAAGGTAAAATGTCTATAGGCACCACAACTGTTCCAACCTATTCACAGTTGATTTATGCTGCTTCAGGTCCTGCACTTTCTACCTACCAAACAGCGACTACGGGCACAACATCTGCGGATGGTACCTTGATAGGTTTTGACAATGCAGGTGGGGATGTAATTCTTTGGAACTGGGAAAATAAATCCATTCGCTTGGGTACCACAGGTATAGAACGATTCAAGATCGCAGGTACAGGTGAAATTGGTGTGGGTTCTAGCAGTCCCATTACTGCCTTTGATGTGCGTTCTGGGGCGTATGCTGTTTCTTTTGAGGGTGTGAGCCGCGCTGAAAACACAAATACAGGTAATTTTACTTTTGCAAGTCACAATAAGAGTGCTGGATCTGGTGCGTATACCGAGGCGAAATATGTAGCGGATTGGGCAAAAACATCGGGCACAACTACCACTTGGGCTCAATATGGTGAAGCAACTGCTACGGGTAGCACGAACTATGCCGTTTATGGCTCCGCCTCTGGCGCATCTACCAATTATGCTGTGTTTTGTTCTGGTAATGGCGTATACACAGGTACTTGGACCAGCAGTTCAGATAGGAAGTTGAAGAAGGACATTGAGCCTATTCAAGGTGCTTTGGCAGCGGTAATGCAATTGAATCCAAAATCATATTTGTTTAGATCTGATGATCCAGCGTACAAATCAATGAATTTGGCTACTGGCCTCCACTATGGCTTTATTGCACAAGAACTAGAAATCGTATTGCCATCTGTGGTGAGCAACAATGTGCACATTACGCCTGATGCTCCAGAAAAAGCAGTGGAATTCAAAAGTGTGAATTATACGGAGTTAATTCCAATTCTTACCCAAGCGATTCAAGAGCAGCAAGCTCAAATTGAGCTGTTGAAGAAAGAGGTAGAAGCTTTGAAAGCAAACAAATAATAGAATCAAGTTGATTTTTAAAAAAGCCCCTTTGCGCAGCATTGGGGCTTTTTTTATGAGATCTTACTCCACACAGTTCTATGCGGAATCTTTGCCAGCTCTTGTCGAATGTTAAGGTTGTCTGGCATCATAAGCAAAGGATCCTTTTCGAGTATAGCTTCCGCTTCTTTGCGCGCCGCAATGAGCCATTTCTCATCTTTACGAATGTCAGCTAATTTCAGATCCAATAGGCCGCTTTGCCGCGTCCCATCCATATCGCCAGGCCCTCGCAGT
>JBEIRK010000190.1:0-3566 GCA_040376005.1 Flavobacteriales bacterium | reverse complement strand
TCTCAACATCCCGTTTCACAATTCTACCATTTTCACCTGAACCTGCAATTTGACGGATGTCCAAGCCCTTATCTTCTGCTAATTTTTTAGCCAAAGGAGAGGCTTTAAGGCGTTCGTCAGAATCCACGGTTACAACGGGCGCAGCAGGAGTTGCAGCAACTACAGGCGCGGCAACTTCAACAGTGGCGGCTGGCGCTTCTTGTGTTGGGGCTGAAGGCGCAGGCGCAGCGGACAGCAGGGCAGAAAAATCTTCCCCTGCAGCACCCACGACTGCGATAGGTCCATCCACAGGAACTGTACTTCCCTCATCTACCAAATACAAAATGGTACCCTTTGCGTATACTTCCATATCCATGGTTGCCTTATCGGTCTCCACTTCAGCGAGAATGTCACCGCTTTTTACCGTATCACCGGTCTTATAATTCCATTTCACAATAACCCCTTCGGTCATTGTGTCACTCATCTTGGGCAATTTTACTAATTCGGCCATAGTATTTCGGGTGCAAATGTACGATACAACAGCCAATTTTTGACTTGTTCGAAAGCCTTGTTGTCTATTTTATAAAATGTGGGTGCAACGCTTTATCATTCCGAGAAAGTCATACAGTGGGTAGGGGTAAGTAGGATTAAAGTGGGCAGCTATTTGGTGCTTGATTTGAATTTTTAGATGGCATGCAAATGGCAAAAACGGGATAAGACAAACACCCAATTGGCTGAAACGGCCATGCTAGAATCTCAAATCCTCCCAACTAATCCCCGTAAAAGGTCGTTTTCAGAGATTATATTCCCCGAAATCATATTATTTTAGCGATTATAATCCCTGTAATCAATATATTTGCCCTATGATACGCCGGGTAATGGAACAGATTCTCGCCAAAAAATGGCCCAAAGGGAAGGCTTTGGTGCTGCTAGGAGCCAGGCAAACAGGAAAAACCACCTTGGTAAATTCCGTATTGCCTGCAAACACAAAGATATTACACCTCACTGGTGACGACCAGGCGGCAATTGGGTTACTGGAAAAAGCAAATCTTGAAACACTGAGATCTAGACTCGGCGGATACGAATATGTATTTATCGATGAGGCCCAGCGTATCCCAAATATTGGTGTGACTGCCAAATTGATCGTAGATCATTTACCGCATTTGAAACTCATTCTAACCGGTTCCTCTTCTCTGGAATTGGCAGAAGGGACCTATGAATCTTTGACCGGTCGCAAACGCGAGTATCATTTGTATCCCATTTCGTGGAATGAGTTGTCTGAGTACCTTGGACCCATAGAGGCGATGGGACAATTGGAAACACGCTTAATCTATGGCATGTATCCAGAAGTGGTAACTTCGATTGGCAAAGAATCTGATGTGCTTCAAGAGTTATGCAGTAGTTACCTGTACCGCGATTTATTAAATTTTAAGGGGATACGAAAACCCCGCTTATTGGAGAAAATACTACAGGCTTTATCATGGCAAATAGGCCAAGAGGTGTCGCTATCAGAAATAGCCCAATTGGTAGACGCGGACAAGGCAACAGTGGACCAGTATATCGACTTACTCGAAAAAGCATGTATCGTTTTCCGATTGAATCCGCTGAGCAGAAATATGCGAAATGAGATAAAGAAATTCTCAAAAGTATATTTTTGGGATACGGGAATTCGCAATGCAGTAATTGCCAACATGGCACCCCTGCACCAGCGTTCGGATGCGGGACAATTGTTTGAGAACTTTATCATTGCTGAGAGAAAGAAAAAACTATCGTACAATGCCATTCCTACGAAGTCTTGGTTTTGGCGAACCCAAGCACAGCAGGAAATTGATTATGTTGAAGAATTAAATGGAACATTTGAAGCAACAGAAATAAAATGGAATCCAAAAACCAAGGTTAAATTTCCAGCTTCATTTATTGAGAATTATCAATCCCAAAACAATGTCATTCACCGCGAGAATTTTGACTTATGGTTGAAGTGATACTTTAGTGATGAAAGGGTAAACAATGCCAATCCCGACCGTGTATCTTTTGTGCATTTCTCCTCCCGCAACATTCTTACTTTTGTACCATGCCGCATTCCAACCAGTATGAAAGCTTTTTGAAATACGTTTTCGAAAACGGAACTCCCAAAACCGACCGCACAGGCACGGGTACTGTAAGTATTTTTGGCGGACAATTGCGCTTCAATCTTGAGGAAGGCTTCCCACTCATTACCACAAAAAAGGTTCACTTGAAAAGCATTATTCATGAACTCTTGTGGTTCTTGAAGGGCGAAACCAATATCGCATACCTCAAGGAACATGGGGTGCGCATTTGGGATGAATGGGCAGATGCTGAAGGGAATCTCGGTCCGGTGTATGGCAAACAATGGCGCAGCTGGGAGGCCAAAGATGGCCGTGTGATTGATCAAATTTCTGAAGCAATTCAACTTATTAAAAACAACCCCGACAGCCGCCGTATTCTCGTGAATGCATGGAATGTGGGTGAAATTGACAAGATGGCCTTGATGCCCTGTCATACCATGTTCCAATTTTATGTTGCCAATGGCAAATTGAGCTGCCAGCTCTACCAGCGCAGTGCGGATCTATTCTTGGGCGTTCCGTTTAATATTGCCAGTTACGCCTTGCTTACCATGATGATAGCGCAAGTTTGTGGCTTGCAGTATGGCGACTTTGTGCACACATTCGGCGATGCGCATATCTACACCAATCACTTTGACCAGGTGAATGAACAACTCTCGCGGGAACCCAAAGCCTACCCCACCATGCGCATGAATCCTGAAGTAAAAGACATTTTTAACTTCACCTACGAGGATTTCACCTTGGAAAATTATGATCCATGGCCTGCCATCAAAGGCGCAGTAGCTGTGTGATGTATGCTTGATTCAGAAGACAACGCCCTCACCGGCCAGGTGTTAGATGCTGCCATACAGGTGCATAAAACCTTAGGTCCAGGTTTGCTCGAAAGCGCCTACTTAGAGTGTTTGTATTACAAATTGCAAAGCATGGGTTTGCGCGTGGAGAAGCAAAAGGCAGTACCCTTGGTATTTGAGGAGGTCTCATTGGAAATTGGGTATAGATTGGATTTGTTGGTGGAAGGCACATTGGTCATTGAACTCAAATCTGTTGAAGGGCTGACCGACATCCATCTGGCTCAGACCTTAACTTATCTCAAACTTGGGAATTACCAGCGCGGACTGCTGATCAATTTCAATGTATTGCTCTTGAAAGACGGCATTAAAAGGGTTATCAATAAGTTTTACGTAAAACCTAGGTAAGCTGTTTCTCTCGTTTAAATACACAAAACCGCAGAGAACACAGAGAAGACACAGAGAACACGGAGAATACCGCGTAAAAACTCTGCGCACTCTGTGGTATAAAATTGTGGTAAAAAATCGAAAATCCCATGTTACTATTCAAAGCCTCTGTGACCTCTGTGGTTAAAAAACTCTGCGACCTCTGTGGTTAAAAAATACAAAACCGCAGAGAACACAGAGAAGACACAGAGTTAACAGAGAATACACCTCTGCGCCCTCCGTGGTATAGAATTCAGAACCTCTTGTCGCGGAAGAAGCCTCTGTGCAC